>DASRMZ010000047.1:0-3380 GCA_035647675.1 Thermoclostridium sp.
GTTATTGATACATATTAGCACCTTTCGCTAAATCTATCATTTAAGTTAAAGTATGTGTGATTGTGCGCTGAATTTTGTTTTTTATATAGGAGTCAAAAATGCCTTACAAAGAATTAATTAAAGCAAATCGAAGCTTACTCAGGTCACCTAAAGTCTGGATTCCCTCAATCTGGGGAATAGCCATTGTTTTTGGCATCGCCCTGCGACTAGGCTGGATGCCTGCAATCGATCTGCCTATACTGAGCTGGATCCATAACAATCAAGTTCCGCAGCTACAGCAATTCATGTACAATATTACACTGGGCGGTTACTGGCCTGCTTACGTTATTATATTAGCAATATTGGCTTTGGTTTTTATTCCAAAAAAACAACTGAAAACCTGGGTAATTTTAGCAGCTTCCGCTGCTGCAACCTTCGGTGTTAATGAGCTTATGAAGGTAATATTTCAGCGCGAGCGTCCACTGGAATATTTCCAAATGAACCAAGGCGGGCTCTCCTACCCCAGCGGACACGCTATAGTATCGGTCGCCTTCTATCTTTTAACAGCATTGATACTGGTTAAAGCTTTCCCTAAGCTCAAATGGTTGTCTGCTATTATAGGCGTTGCCAGCTTTCTGCCCGGATTGAGCCGCCTTTTTATGGGCGTACATTTTCCTACAGACGTGCTAATGGGCTGGCTGCTCGGGCTCAGCGCCGCATACTTCTGGTATCTGATATGGCTGGCCCGGTGTTTTAAAGCATCTGAAGAGAAAAGTAAAAATTCAAATGAATAAATTCAAAACTGAAGTGTTTTTTTGTATATGGTTTGGTAATTTAGACTTTAGATTTTTAACAGTGCAAAGGGGAGCGTCCGGGGCAAGACCTCGAAGCTAAAGCTTGGCGTGCGAAATAACAGGCCATCATAATTGCCCAAAATTTCCTCATTTGCTGCAGATGAGAACTCTCCTGATTTTACTTCTTGTAAACTAATGAACTTGCTATTAACATGCTTGCCGTTTAGATAGCGCAAGATCAAGGGAACAAAGCGTAAGGATCCCATCCAGGCAGCTTCACATAAGTTTAAAACGCCATCAAACGGGTCAGCCATAGGAGCAGGGTTAAATCCATTTCCGTAATATCCGCCATTACAAAGAGCAGTAGTTACATAATCTCTTTTACCAGATACGATCTCATCATTTTTTAAAGTCAATTTATAATTGGTTGGAAAAATTTTTCTACTTCCCAAATTATTCAATACACTGAGATAATATGCGTTGCCTCCAAGTTTTGGTCTCCTTCCCATTAACTCGTAGGCCCGACGCAAAATTAATGTGTCCAGTCCGAAAGAGATTACATTTATGGCGCAAACCGCGACAGAACCGTCTTCCGAGTTAGCTGCAGGATAATTTTCTGTCAGTTTACTTGGATCGGCTTGCTGATTGTAAAGGCAGACACCATGAGGAAACTTGAGCTGAACCATGTCAAGCAGTTTAAACTCGGGTCTGGGCATAGCGTTGACAATGTGCTTAATGGGAAGGCGTTTTTTACCAAAGATCGTTTTTACAAAATCATTGCCGGTCCCGGCAGGAATAGCTCCAAACGCGCAGCCGGTGCCATTGATTTCCTGAGCAGCTTCATTCAACGAGCCGTCGCCACCTGCGACATATATAACACCATTGCTGCCATTTTCTTCGGCAAATCGGCGGGCAGCTTCGCTAAGATGTGCCTCATGTTGAGTCAGAATTATCTCATAATTATCTGATAATCCCGCAGCCACAAATGATTGACTGATTTGAGCAGGCAAATCAGAATTAATTACTCTTCCCTGGCCTGCTTTGCTGCTGATAATAATCAGATAATTCAAATTTATCGCCACTGATCCACGACCTTTATACTGAAATACTTACTGCCTGGCTATTTAATAATAGCTTGTCGGAGCTGCTTCGGCAAGATGAGATAATGTCAAATACTTTACTCATAAGTGCCGGTCTATTAGTGCCAACATCTTAAAATGGCTGCCCGCTTCACTGTCGACAGCAAAATATATTTTATCTTTTGCTCGAACAAGCTTGAGCTCCAGCTCGACATCCGGCAGCACTTCAAGATTATAGTGCAACAACAAATCACGCACTTCATATTTTCCATGTTCTTCCAGGCTCAAAAGATTATCAAACCACTGCAAATATTTAGTATTGTTAACGTGAGCATTCATATCAAAATCAGAATAGACGGGCAAGTATTTAATTATCTCTCCCTCTGTATCCGGAATAACTATCTTATCGAGAGGATTGAGATCATCGAAATTTTGGATTTTTCGAACCGGATAGACAGGCAGCCCGAGATGGGCAGGATTAACCATGGCACGTTCATCCAGATCAATAAGACTCCACATGCTGGAAGCGCGTATTTTGGCCGTTCTTGACTCATCTTCAAGCAAGAACATACGAGGATAGATTCCAAGGCGCATAGGCTCAGGCCAGGAAGAAGATTTAACTACATCGTACAATCGAGGATAAGATATAAATTTTATATGGTAGCGCAAAATGACCCAACAAATATTCTTAGCGCGCAGTGTTTCAAAGTCATAGCCGAGAATGCGGCTATGTCTGTCACCTAACTCCTGCATCCAAGCCAGGATTGATTGCAAAGTCCACTTGTAATTGATGTCGACATCATCAGTAATAATCAAACGGTCTTCAGAATAACGGCCGTTCAATGCTTCTAAACACATATCATTATTGCTCATACTTTATCCTGCCTACTAGATTAAGACTGTCGGCACAGCCGCTAAAAGAAGATTTCTAATTCAATGTCTCTTTGTGGATTCACGTCTTTTGTCTTTGAATTATACAGCTGTAATCATTGAATGTAAGTGCCGATGATGCAAATATTTATATTTTTTGAATAATTTGCTGAAAAATTAATGCATTTAGTCTTTATGATTTTAGACAATCGCTGATTAAATTAAACATCCGCCAAATCTAATAATGAAATCTTGTTTCTCACCGGAGCATGAATGGTGATGTCGGGCTATTCATTGATGCAAATGAACTCGACTGACATTAAGCCGGATTTTGAATGAATTTTTTCATGGCAGTTACCGCGTTATCAGCGTCTTCGCCATCAGCTTGAATGGTAATTTGATCCCCGTCCACAATGCCAAGAGAAATCACACCTAAAAGGCTTTTAGCATTTGCTCTTCGATCACCTTTGATCAGATAGATACTGCAATCAAAGGCTGACGCCTCATGTACCAGATGAGCAATCGTAGAATCAACTTTTGTCGCGCCGGCAGAGTTGAAAACTGCGGTATCTTTACGCATAGGATCCTCCTGCAATAAAAGCGTCTTCGTCACAATAACCAATTATCCGCAAACGCTATGTTGTGTATAGAGTATAAT
>DASRMZ010000048.1:0-2979 GCA_035647675.1 Thermoclostridium sp.
AAGCCGAAACGCACATGCGCCATTATATCATGTAATTTCTTTGAAATTCATGATATAATATCCTCACAAACTTCACAGGTGAGTTTCACTTGTGGTCTTTTCCTAGACAATCGCATTATAATTACGTATGAAATTGCAAAAAAATGATTCAAATGATTCAGTTTGTGTAAAATAGTAATCTTTTTGGAGGGATTTTAAATGGATATGCTTCAAAGTGCAGCAAGGGCAAAGAATGCTTCTATCGCGTTAGCATCAACTACATCAGAACAAAAAAATCTTGCGCTAAAAAAAGTTGCAGATTATCTTTTAAATAATAGTGAACTTATTATTAAAGCTAACAAAGAAGATATTCAAAGAAGTAAAAATGAGAATTTACCAGAAACACTTATAAACCGATTAAAGTTTGATAATAAAAAAATTCATGATGTTGTGGATGGAATTAATAGTCTTATAAAGCTTGAGGATCCGATAGGTAAAAGGCTTATGGCAACTGAGCTGGATGAAGGCCTTAATCTTTATAAAATAAGCTGCCCGATAGGTGTAATAGGTATTATCTTCGAATCTAGACCAGATGCACTTGTTCAAATTTCAACCCTTTGTTTAAAAAGTGGAAACGCTGTACTGTTAAAAGGTGGAAGTGAGGCAATGCAGACAAATCGTGTTTTAGCTGAGATAATCCAAAAAGCCACAAGCGAGGCAGGCATAGGAGCGGATTGGATTCATTTGCTTGAAACAAGAGACGATGTTAATAGGATGTTAAAGCTCGATGAGTATATAGATCTTCTTATACCACGTGGTTCCAACGAATTTGTCCGATATATTATGGATAATTCAAGAATACCTGTTCTAGGTCATGCTGATGGTATATGCCACTGCTATGTAGACAAGGATGCTGACATGGATATGGCGGTTGAGGTTGTTAAGGACTCCAAAACTCAGTATGTATCTGTCTGTAATGCGACAGAAACGCTATTGGTTCATTGTGATGCTGCTGCAGATTTTTTACCTAAATTTAAAGCGGTAATTCAAGAAGGCAATGTACAGCTTCGGGGCTGTGAGAACACGCGGAAGATAATTGATATAGCAACAGCATCGGAAGATGATTGGAAAACTGAATACCTTGATTATATATTATCTATAAAGGTGGTTAATTCATTCGAAGAGGCGGTTGAACATATAAACACCTATGGTTCAGGCCATACAGATGCAATTATTACTGAAAATAAAGACTTAGCACAGCAATTTATGGATTTAGTTGATTCGGCAAATGTTTTATGGAATTGCTCAACTCGTTTCAGTGATGGATTTAGATTCGGCTTTGGTGCTGAAGTAGGAATAAGTACTAATAAAATACATGCTCGTGGTCCTGTAGGTCTTGATGGGCTTACGATATACAAGTATAAGCTTATTGGGAATGGGCATATCGTCTCGGATTATGCTGAAAACAGACGCAAGTTTAGCCATAAACAAATAACTTAATAAGAGCTTTTGATATGTAGCGTGAATCCTCGGCAATGAATTATCGAGGATTCACGCTTAGTAGCCTAAATAAAAATAAGCTGTACAATATGCGGATATTGTACAGCGATACGTAAAATATGTAACATCGCAAAGGGCTCTAATGATTATTAGACCTTAGTCATTTCAATTAGATCGTCTGCATCTTCAACTGGTATAGCATTTTTTTTAGTTTTTCGATAAATATAAACTATACATATTGGAATAAGTAGGGATGAAACAAATAATAGTATCATACTGGTAGTGTCAGACAATGCATTACCATATTGGGATAACGCTACCCCCATTAAATTCATGCCTACGTGAATTGCAATGGGAAGATACATCGATTTGGACCAGACCAAAGATAGACCCATTATTATTCCTAATGCAAAAGCATATGAGCCTTGAATCAAATTTAAATGAGCAAATCCAAATAGGGCAGCTTGTATTATTAATGCTGCACAAACAGGCATGTTGTTTTTTAGTAGGTGAAATATAAGACCCCGAAAGATTACTTCTTCAATTATAGGGGCAATTATCCCAATGGAAATAATTAACAAAAAGGTACTTTGATTATTCATCAATGCATCTATACTGTCTGCGTATTGCTCAAACATGTCCGGGGCCAGCCCTGCGCTTTCTAATAAGCCCATAATGAAGCTGATTGGCATCTGTAGAGCAATACCCAATAAAAAGCTTATACTGACAAGAATAGAAGGGGTTCTATTAAGGGATAGCCTATTAAAAAACTTTCTTTTAAAGATGGCATGGATAGCCCATGCAGAAAAAAAGGTTAACACACCCGACAAGATATAAGAAGGCATTAAAACATCTTGTGTTACCTTATTAATATCGATTGACGCTAACCCGTCAGGGTTTCCCGAAATGATGGGGGGTAACATAAGTAGCAAATAATAAAAAAGAGTAAAAGCAAGCATTGTAACGACCTGAAATATTAAACTTAAAGCTGTAAATCCGACGCAATAAGAAGATATTTTTAAAAACTTTTTCATAATAACCTCACTTATATAGGCATTTTGCAAAAAACAATAATAGCTTATGATCCAAACACCTAGAAATATGTTTTACAGAATAAAAGGGGATGCGTATCTTTTTATGTTAAAAAAGTATAGGTGTGAATAAGTCCTTTTTCAATAATATCTTAAAAGCTATACAGAATCAACAATTGCACTGAAGAACTTGCGATGCATCCTTTATAAAGTTACAGTTCACATGTATCGGAGAGATATAGCTTCACATATTTGGTGAATATCTTTCATGCATAACAAAAATGCATTGCACAGATAAGCTAATAGCATTCATAGTTGAATATCTTTTTAAGGAAATTAAGGGGTGATACTCTTTTTTGACAAATCATGCTATTTCAAATCTGTATAATTAAAATATTAGTTAAAAACTTTTAAGAAACCCACAGCAAATTAAAAACAAGTAATAAAAAAATAAAAGACTGCATATAGG
>DASRMZ010000049.1:0-18356 GCA_035647675.1 Thermoclostridium sp.
ATATATGTTTTACAATAAACTATATTTTAATAGCTACCATTATAGTTAAAGAAGTAACACTATATTAAATCAAACAATTATTTAGTGACTTAATCATCCGATTCACTTTCATTCTTAGCATCTTCTATAACTTTTTCGGCTATATTGGATGGAGTCTCTTCATATCTTTCAAAACGTATTGTATATGAGCCTCTATCTTGTGTAATAGACCTTAGGTCTGTTGCATACTTATTCATTTCAGCTTCAGGCACCTCTGCTACTATTTGCTGCATTCCACCTGGTGCTGGATTCATTCCAAGTATACGCCCTCTACGCTTGTTCAAGTCCCCAATAATGTCACCCATATAGCTATCAGGAACCAATACCTCCACGCGGGAAATAGGTTCAAGCAATACAGGGTTGGCCAGCAAAACGCCTTCTTTATATGCAAGACTTGCAGCTATTTTAAATGCCATCTCAGAAGAGTCAACAGGATGGTATTTTCCGTCTACTAATGTAGCCTTTAGGTTTACTACAGGATAACCAGCTAATACACCTTTTTGAATACTTTCTCTAAGTCCCTTTTCAACTGCAGGGAAATATTGTTTAGGAACAGAACCACCAAATATTTTTTCTTCAAAAAGCAAATCCTCTGTTGGACCAGGCTCGAACTCAATCCATACATCACCGAATTGACCATGACCACCAGATTGTTTTTTATGCTTTCCTTCTACTTTAACTTTGTTCTTTATGGTTTCACGAAATGCTACCTTAGGATTAGTTAAATCAACTTCAACCTTAAACTTTGACTTAAGCTTACTCAAGATTAAATCAAGATGTTGATCACCAATACCCGAAATAATAGTTTGTTTTGTTTCGGGGTTCAGCTCAACCTTAAATGTCGGATCCTCTTCCATTAGGCGTGTTAAACCAGAATTAATCTTTTCCTCATCACCCTTGGTTTTAGGCCTAATTGCCATTTGCAGCATTGGCTGTGGAAACTCGATTTCAGGTATTATCATCTGGTTGTCTTTTAAGCAAAGTGTATCATTAGTTTCTGTAACACTTAGCTTTGCAACAGCACCTATATCACCGGTAACCAAACGATCAGCGTTAATCTGATGCTTTCCTTTTACTAAAAATAGCTGGGCAATTTTTTCATTCTTTTCTTTTTTAACATTGTAAACTGTTGTGTCCGACTTTAAGACGCCTGACATAACTTTAATATATGAAATCTTACCAACAAACGGATCCACCACCGTCTTAAATACCAACGCTGAAAGTGATTCCTTCTCATCGGTGGAAATCTCTATAATATCATCGCTATCGGGTTTTCGTGCAGATATCTTTCCTTTTTCACAGTGAGTAGGTACAAAGTTAACTATTGCATCCAGTATCAATCTTACTCCACCATGATTTACAGCAGCACCGCATAATACAGGTGCAATATCTCCAGATTTTATTCCGTTTTTAAGCCCTTCCAGAATTTCTTCCTCTGTAAATTCTTCACCGGAAAAATACTTTTCCATCATATCCTCATTGGATTCTGCTATTGCTTCTAAAACACCTTCGCGATACTTTTCAACAACATCAGACATTTCAGCTGGAATGTCTACATCAACAAAACTATCACCTTTAAAACGCTTTGCCTTCATCGTCGCTACATTGACAACACCAGCGAAAACATTGTTTTCCATAATAGGTAATACAAACGCAATAACGCTATTTCCAAAATGCTCTTTCAATTCCTCTAAAACCTTATAAAAGTCGGAGTGCTCTTCGTCGATTTTACTAATAAAAAACATCCGTGGAAGATGCTTTGCGGATACTTCAACCCACGCTTTTTCTGTTCCAACCTCTACTCCATCTTTTGCACTTGCCAAGATAATCGCTCCGTCAGCTACATGTAAGCCTTCCTTTAGTTCACCAACAAAATCAAAAAATCCAGGCGTGTCGATTATGTTAATCTTATGGTCATCCCATTCTAAAGGTGCCAAGGATGTACCAGTGGTGATCTGCCGTCTTATTTCCTCTGGGTCATAGTCCATGACGGTATTACCATTGACAACACTTCCAAACCTATCGGTTGCTTTTGTAGTAAAAAGCATAGATTCAGCAAGCGTTGTCTTGCCCGCACCTCCATGTCCAAGTAGGCACACATTGTGTATTTTATTTACGCCATATTCTTTCATACCAATTCCCCCTTTTGTTATCCTGTCATAAACAGATAGATGGTTTTAATATATTAATTATTAAATAACTGCAAGTACTATTATTCCAATAATAAAAGAATAAACAACACCTATTATATCAAACTTCACAATATGTTAATATAGTATTTAAGATATTTCTAATTTCTTTTGTATTTTCCATCATAGGTGACATTTTGTATGTGTTTTGACTTTGCTTGAATTTAGCTAATATTTATAGTATACATGATCCTTTATATGGTTTCCAGTAGAATATGCTGGAATACACGGCAAATTCACGAACCCCTTTTCATAGCCCTTGCTTATTTTGAGTTTTTTCACTAAAATAGTATAAATACATAAATATAGAAAGGATGATATCCATGCCTTTACCTTACAGAGAGGTTTTTAAAGATATTTCTCCATACGTACCGGGAAAACCTATAAGCGAAGTTCAAAAAGAGCTTGGACTTACCGATGTTATTAAGCTTGCTTCTAATGAAAATCCCTTTGGTTGTTCTACAAAGGTCTTAGATGTTTTCAAAGAGAACGCTTTGACTGAGGTGGCTATATACCCAGACGGAAATGCTACCATTCTTCGCGAAAAGCTGGCTAAAAAACACAATTTAAAACCCGAGCAATTTATTTTTGGGGCAGGCTCAAATGAAATTATAACTTTTATCGCCCAATTGTTCTTAAATGAAGGTGATGAATCCATATACGCCACACCTTCGTTTACTTGGTATGATACCGCAGTTAAATCTACAGGAGCAAAAGCAGTAACAATTCCTTTAAAGGACTATACCCCTGATATTGAGGCTATGGAAGGGGCTATTACAGATAGAACAAAGGTTATTTGGCTCTGTAACCCAAACAACCCCACAGGGACTATTGTTACATCTGCGCAATTGGAAAGGTTTTTAGAAAATGTTTCTAAAGATATCGTAGTTGTTATGGACGAAGCATACTATGAATTTGCAACAGGAGATAATTATCCCGAGACTATCCCATATCTCGATAAATATCCTAATTTAATAGTATTACGTACCTTTTCAAAGGCCTATGGTCTTGCATCGCTTCGAGTGGGCTATGGAGTTGCTTCTGCTGAAGTTATTTCCTATCTTAATCGCATTCGCCCTCCATTTAATGTAAACTCGCTTGCGCAAATGCTAGCAGTTACCGCCCTAGATGATCAGGACTTTGTGGATAATGCAGTAACGAAAACAAAAGAAGGTCTTGATTTGTTATACGAGGCGTTGAATAAGCTTGACATCCAATATGTTAAATCCCATGCGAATTTTATTTGGGTTAAAACACCTTTTGCAGCCAAGGAAATGTTTGAAAGGCTAATGAAGAAAGGAATTATTATTAGACCCTTTTTCGGAAATTGGATTAGGATAACGGTGGGAACAGAGCAGCAGAATATAAAATTAATTGATGCTTTAAAGGATATTCTTTAGCATCGATTCAGCAAATACGATGTCTTCGGTAGTTGTTATTTTTATATTGGTGTAACTACCCATAACCATGCGAACTTTATACCCAAGCCTTTCTGCAAGAACAGAATCGTCGGTGCCACGAAAGCCACTTATATCTGCATCTTTATGTGCCTTCGATAGAATTTCCTTGCGGAAAGTCTGGGGTGTTTGTATAGTCCATAGCAATGAACGATCAGGTGTATACTCAACGTTTTGGTACTCATCTATTTTCTTTATCGTATCCTTTACTGGCATGCCTACACATGCAACTCCGCATATTGCAGCAACCTCAACAGTTTTTTGTATGACGTCGGGAGTTATTAATGGTCTTGCCCCATCATGAACAGCCACTATATCCGACGTTGAGCTGACACAACTAAGGCCGTTAAAAACCGAGGCCTGTCTATCCTCTCCGCCATAGGTAATTTCAGTTATCTTTGAAAAATTATATGGTTTGATTATACTCTTATGAAAATAATCCTGATCATCTTTATGAATAACTACAATTATTTCAGATATGCAATGGCATTTTTCAAAAGCATCAATTGTATGAGCCAAAACGGGCTTACCTTGAAGTAATAGATATTGCTTATTAATATGCGTTTTCATGCGGCTTCCTTTGCCGGCAGCAACGATTATGGCTGAAACCTGTTTGAATGTTGTGCTCATATAATTCTCTTCTTTACGTAATTTAACTTTTAGCTACTGATAAATTTGCAGTCTTTGATTTTGCAAATATCATTCTTCCAGCGGAGGTTTGAAGCACGCTTGTAACAACAATATCCACTTCAGAACCCTTGTCTTTGTATGCACCTTCAACAACCACCATGGTTCCATCGTCTAAATATCCGACACCCTGTCCGTTTTCTTTCCCCTCTTTAATAATTTTCACGGTCATTTCTTCACCCGTTACTGCAAGGGGCTTAAGTGCATTAGAAAGATCATTTATATTTAAAATAGAAATGCCCTTTATAGATGCAACCTTGTTTAAGTTATAGTCATTTGTAATTATGCATGCCTTCTCATCCTTGGCATATTGCATTAAACGTTCGTCCACTTCAATGGATGAATCATATTTTGTTTTAACTGTCTTTACAGGTATAATTGAATCCTTCTTTAGGCAGTTTAGGACATCCAACCCACGACGCCCTTTTGCTCTAACTAAATCATCGTGAGCATCAGCCAAATGCCTTAACTCCTCCAAAACAAAGTCTGGTATTACTAGTTCGCCTTCAATAAACCCCGTGCGGCAAATATCAAGAATTCTACCATCAATTATTACACTAGTATCAAGTATCTTAGATTGGTAAATACCCTTTTTTTTGCTATCTAAAATATTTTCATTGCGTTTTGATAAGGCTAAAAAGACACCAGCACTACCAAACAAAATGTTTGTTAAAATTGTTAAGGGTATTCCGATAATTTGAATTCTCATTAGAGCAATAGAAAGAAGATTCGCAACTATAAGCCCGACTATAAGACCTATAGCACAAAGTGTCAATTCGTATAAAGTAAGGTTGTGCATGACCTTTTCGGCTTTTTCAACAGTAGATGCCGCAAACCCCACTATTTTACTACCGATAACCACCATGAGGGCACCAAATGCTATAGAAACAATTGCCACAATTAATATGCTCGGAAATGTTATTAAACTAATGCCCAATCTTAAAAACATAAACCGTGTAACTGTAAATCCAGTAATGCATCCAACTACGGCAAAAGCATACTTAAGAGCTTTTTCTAACATTAAACCTACCCCTGACATCATACAGATAATTATTTTTTAATGGATTCTATTGGATTTTAATATTGTGAATAACTAAAGACTTATTTTATCGTTAATTAAATCCTCCACTTCGCTAGGCAGCATATTCTCAGCTAAAACCAACTCGCTTATAAGTATCTTTTTCGCATTGCTCAACATTTTCCGTTCACCTGTGGATAATCCCTTTATTCGTTCTCTTATAATTAGGTCTCTAACAACCTCAGCTACGTCAAACACATCTCCACTCTTAATTTTTATCATATTCTCACGATAGCGTTTATTCCAATTTGAGGTTTGAGCAGTCTCCTTTAATTCAAAAGAACAAAAAACTTCATCTGCAATAGATTTGTCAATAACATCGCGAATTCCTATATTATTAGCATTGTTGATTGGAATCATAGCCTTCATTTCACCAAAAGGCATTTTCATAATATAATATTTTTTCTTTTCACCAAGGATCTCTTTTTCTTCAATTGACTCAATAACCCCGGCTCCGTGCATTGGGTATACTACTTTGTCGCCGACTTCATACATGTTTACACTCCTTTATAGCATCCATACCCCTTTTTTAATTTTTTTATACGTTTCCATAGATAATATTGAAACACGTAACACAGCAAAATATGCAATGCAGTCAGGAGAACTAATTTTGCAAATGGGAAAAATTACTTGTTTAATATAGACCTTATTAAAACAGTATACTACAAGCTTGTTTAAATGTCAAAAATCTCAAGTTCCCGGTATGCAATTAATGGAAAATACATCTCTGTTATAGACGAACAAAAGATGAGCTGTGCAATATTAGAAAACGTTAGCGGGATGCGGCTTATGATCATACCCATAATACAAACAAGCCCCCGATTAAAACCAGGGGCTTGTGCTTATTGATTGTTGTTTTTTTTAGTTCTTAGGAAGTTTAGTTGTGTTACCAGCTTTGTATGCAGCTAGTCTCTCATCCATAATTTCTTGATAACCAGCATCTAGATACTTCTGGCTTAAGTCTTTATAAAGTGCATCAAATTCACCTGGAGCACATTTCACTAGCTGAGAACTGTATTCTTTATACAGGCTAAGCAATGTAGCGGAATATTCACTCTCAGATTCGATGGCTACTGCAAATACGGGGTCGGAATAAGCCATTCCCATATCTGCAACTTCTTTGAGTTCATAGTAGTTATCAGTTAATGCCTTAGTGAAATCCTGTGGTAAGCCCTGAGGCGAAAGTGCCTTGATGGTTTGTTCAATGGTTCCTACCTTTTTGCTTGCGTGGATCAGGCAGGTCATATCAATGTTCATGTTGTGATTAAGCATTTCAGGACCTCTGTAATCACCATCAACAACGGGTAGTCCATCTGCACCCATGGTGTATGTAACACCTTCGATACCATTTTCCAATACGAAAAGATTTTCTTCCTGGAACATCCATTCCATGAGCATCCATGATGCCTTCAACTCATCGTCGTTTGATAATGAGCTAAATCCAACAATCATACCAAATGGATTGTCAGCTCTGATCTGTGCAGACATAACTCCATCTTCTACACCGCTGTGTACACTTGCAACAGCAAGCTCAGCATTAGGATTCTTTTCAAAGAAAGAAGTCAACCAGTCAACATTTGCAGACATGTATCCACCGTATGAAAAAACTTTTCCGTTGATAAAATCGGATTTCCATTGTAAATCGTCGGTTTCTAGGTCATATTCTTTTGAATAATACCCCTTGTTATATTCAGCATTCTCTCTCTTCAGCAATCTATAAGTGGGTTCCCAAGATAATGAAGCAGTACCTAGACTGGAGTGCATAATCCACTCTTCTTCATTGACAGGAAAATCTCTGTATCCAAAGTTAACTACATAAGCAGCGTTTGGAAGATGTTTTCCGACAGGAGGAATATCCGTTAGCCCTTTTGCCATAATCTTATCAATAGCATCGGTATATTCAGCATAGTTCTTTGGAACACTGTTGTAACCAACATCCTTTAACCAGTCCATTCTTACGAATGTGGCATAGGTAAATGTTGTGTTATAGTAAGGTCTTTCGGTAAGAACAAAATAGGGTTTACCGTTAATGTCGGTATAGCCCAACTGATTGTTTTCAACCATGGCACCATAATAGTCGGGTGCAACTTTTGCAAATGCATCCATATCGAGCACACCCATAGCACCGTCGTTGGCCCATTGTGCAACCTTTGGATAGTCATATTCCATTAGGATGCTTGGCGTATCATCGGCAGCGATTAGCATACTGTACTTAACCATAACATCTCCACGTGGGATGGCAAGATACTCTACATCAATGTTATACTTATCACCAAATTCACTCTGTATCCATCTTGTCCAATGGTTGTCATCCACTGCAGGATAGCCTTCCTTGGAGCGATCATATACTGGTACAGTAATGTGTACTTTCTTGTCAAATGGTTTATAGCCCTCAATACCTGGTACTGCTGGTGTTGTAGTTGAGTCTGCACCCGAGGGTTCTTTTGTAGGTGCGCTCGTGGCATCTGGCGTTACAGGTGTAGTAGTCGTTGGAGCACAGGCGACCATAGCTATTGTCATGATACATACGATTGCAATGGCCACAATTTTCTTAAAACGCTTCATAATCAATATCCTCCTTATTAATAATATTGCGAGTCTCTATAGCAAACCCATTAAGGGTTACTATCAATTTTAGGGGTATATTAGCCTTTGATAGCGCCTATCATAACACCTTTTACAAAGTATTTTTGCACAAACGGATAGACACATATGATGGGCAGTGTGGCAAACATGATGGTTGCTGCTTGAATAACCTCGGGAGTGCTTTTCACCTCAGCACTTTCTGACAGGCTTATTGCGTCCATACTGGATGAGAGCACCATATTACTTAAAATATACTGTATAGGCTGCAAAGCTCTTTTAGTGATATAATATTTTGCATCAGCATAAGCATTCCACCTTCCAACTGCGTAGAAAAGCGAAAGGGTTGCAATGATTGGTTTAGAAAGTGGCAGGACAATCTTTAATAGAATCTGAAAATCAGTTGCCCCATCAAGGAATGCCGATTCTTCTAAACTCTCTGGTATAGTTGATTGTAAAAAACTTTTCATGATTAGCATGTTGTAAGGAGAAAACATTAAAGGCAGGATCAACACCCACATGCTGTTTAAAAGCCCTAAATCCTTCATCAATAAATATTCTGGAATTAGCCCTGCACTAAAGTAGAGTGTGAAAAGTATAAAGAATGAGAAAAAGTTTCTGCCTTTGAGCCTTTTCTTAGTAAGTGGGTATGCACCACATATTGTAACAATCATGCCAAGTACAGTGAATATGAGTGTCATATAAACGGTATATATCATAGAACGGGTTAGCGTTCCATCCCTAAAAATAGATCGGTATGCACTGAAATTAATTTCTTTCGGAAGCAAATATACCGACTTTGACATGACCGCAGTATTGCTGCTAATGGACTTTGATGCAATATGCATAAATGGCAATATACAGGTCAAGCATAGAATGGAAATAAAAAGCATGATAATAATATCAACAACTTTGGCCTTTCTACCTCCGTAATAGGTTTTGTTTTCACTTACTTTCCGTTCGCTCATTATTCATCTCCCTAACATAGTTTCACAAATATCCCATGGTGTTTTGTTATATTAAATCAACCCATCTTCACCAAGGATTTTCGCAAAGCGGTCGGCAGTAATGACCAGCAGTAAACCAACCAACGCCTGGAACAGACCCACCGCCGTTGCACGACTGAAATTACCTGCACTTAAACCCTTTTCGTAAATATAAATTGCCAGTTGATACTGGAAGTCTTTGACCTGAACATTCCCAAAAGAGTCAAGACGTTCGAAATTACTACCCATTATTCTTCCAAGATTCATAATCAGTAAGGTGATGGTAGTCCCTTTTATGCCTGGTAGGGTAATGTACCAGATGTTTTGCCAACGGTTTGCACCATCCAAGTATGCCGCTTCATATAGCTCTCCATTTATACCTGTTATGGCGGCCAGATAAATAATTGTTCCCCAGCCCATACTCTGCCAGACTGCTAGCAACAGATAACTGGCTGCCCAATGCCATTTTTCAGTAAGGAATGGTATACCAGTTTCGATAAGTCCACTATTAGTTAGCCATACATTTACTAAACCCGTTTCAGGTTTTAAAAGTGTGTATGCAACACTGGCCACAATAACCCAAGATAGGAAATGGGGCAGATATAAAATGGTTTGTACTGTTTTCTTAAAACGGGGATATCTTAATTCATTAAGAAGGAGTGCGAGAATAATTGGCATTGGAAACCCAATTAAAAGATCAAGAAAGTTAAACACCAAAGAATTTCTTAATGCTCGCAAGAAGTCGGCATCAGCGAATATCTTTCTAAACGTACCAAAGCCAACCCACTCACTGCCGGCATAGCCCCTTGCAGGCTTGTAATCCATAAATGCCATACGAAGCCCTGGGTATGCTGCGTATTTAAACACAATAACACATATCACAGGAAGCATTACGAGCAAATACAATCGCCAATCCCTTTTTAAGTAGAACACTATCCCTTTTTGCTTAGTCTTTCGCATCTTTTTATTCTCCGTCACACTTATATATCCTTCCTCTGCCGTCTTAAAGCCTTTTGCAAGGTTATATCACAAAAGCTTTTATTAAGAGGAAACACCCATTTAGTTAAAGGAATCTCCCTATATTTCAAGTATAGTCACGCCATTGAACAATTTCTATTCAATTTTTATAAAAGGATGTGCAAATTCAACCATTTATTATGTTTCCATACATAAATTGTCCATATTGAACGTTTGGACTTTTCAATTTTTAGTTCTTTTTACTCAAAAACCAGCCCGTTCAACCATGAGTTTAATGAAATTAGCATACATTGCTATGAAAATCTATGGTTGAAATTCGTTGATAACAGTGCTATACTAATCATGCAAAAACAACCAGAAAGGTTCTCATATTATGGCACGACCAAAAAAAGATATAATTGAATACCGAAGCTACGATTTACCCGTAAGCTTTCCTGTTCTTCTGCTTTCAGGCGAAAGGTGGCACATATCCGATGTAAAGAGCGGACGCCTCCATTTTCATAATTGCTTGGAGATCGGGGTATGCCATAGTGATGAATCCATTATGGAATTCCACGGGGATCCTGTTAATATCAAGGCAGGGGATATTACCTGCGTTCCAAGAAACCTTCCACATACTACATATAGTGCTCCCGGATTGTCATCCTTATGGAGCTACATTTTTTTGGATCCGGAAGAGCTGTTCAGGGATTATACCTACTACCAGGAATTGCCTATGTCCTTCTTGCAAAATTTCCCACTCCTTATTATGAATAAAAAGGATCATCCGAAGATACATTTTTTGGTCACTTCTATTTTAGAAGAAATGGTGCACGGAAAGCCAAGTTTTCAGGCAAGTGTTAGGGGTCTGCTCCTACCTTTATGTATTGAATTTCTGCGACTGAAAAAAGATTCACAGCGTGAGTTTTTGGCTCCACCACCCGAAAATGTTTTAGTAATTGCACCCGCTCTGGATTATATCCGAAACAATTATGCAAATCAGTTTTCAATTGAAACGCTGGCAAATTTATGCCACTTAAGTGGAACTCATTTCAGAAGGGTCTTCAATGGCATTATGGGGACAAGCCCTCTTGATTATTTAAATAGTTTTCGCATTTATAAAGCCTGCACGCTGTTACGTAGTACCGAAGCAACTGTCCTTTCCATATCAGAACAAGCAGGCTTCCGTTCAGTATCCAGCTTTAATCGATACTTTTCAAAAATAATGGGGACGCCACCACGAGCTTGGAAAACGCAAATGCTCCAGTCAGAATCAAAGGACGAATTGAAAAAACAATCCATTCTGGAGTTCAGTGGTTGGGTGTAGTGTTGTGGCTGTGTTACCGCAGTGCTGTACATTGTTACCCAGTGCTGTGGCTGTGTTGCGAGTGTCGTTTTATGACATATATTGCGATGAAAGGTATGCTTTTCAATACCTTTTTTGTTTGACAAAGCTTAGATGCAAAACCTATAATAGTAAATATAGTAATTTAAATAAAGCATTAAACAACAGTTTCTACAATTATTTCTGGTGACGTAAAGAAATGGGGTGCGTATTAAGTGACTAAACTGAAAGATACTATCTTGGATGAACTTCAGTATACCTCCCAAGATCTTCTTATTCGCAACAAAAGTATACTAGACTCATCTACAAAAATGGTAGACTCTAGTGCAAGAATATCCAGGACTTTGGCCAAAGCTGCAACTCAATGCGGTTGCATACGAATATGTGCTGAAAAGCAAGAAATACCTAGTTTAACAGAAGGTCTTGAGGAAATGCGTTCTCACATGCAAGCTCATATAGAAGGCGCATTATGCGACAATTGTCGTGACCTTCTTGAAAAAGATATCGGTCGTAATCTTTTCTACCTATCAGCAATATGCAACACCCTCGATTTAAATTTATATGACATCATTATTAAGGAATTAAAAAGGTTAAAACTATTAGGTAAGTATAGTTTACGTTAATCGTTAGTTAGCCAACAGTTCAATACCACAATGTAGGTGCCAAATCATATGCTATTATTAAAATAAATGACCCAAAGCCTCTTCCACCGTCGTAACATATGTAACCTTAATACCTTCGGCATCTACCATTGTGTTCCTTTTGTTACCCGATGGTACTAAGCATTTCTTAAATCCAAGGCGCGCTGCTTCGCTAATTCTTTTGTCAACTTGATTTACCGGTCTTATTTCTCCTGTAAGACCTACCTCACCCATAACAACAATATCAGGGTCTATGGGTTTATTTTTAAAGCTGCCAGCAACACTTGCTATAATCCCAAGGTCACAAGCAGGTTCATCTACTCTTATCCCGCCAACAACATTTACATAGGCATCTAGATTATACAATTGCATTCCAACCTTTTTTTCTAAAACTGCCATAAGCATGGTAAGCCTGTTATAGTCTAACCCAGTTGCCATACGCCGTGCTATACCAAAGCTAGTTGGTGATACAAGTGCTTGAATTTCAAGCAGCATGGGTCTTGTCCCCTCTAGACTTGCAACTATTACCGAGCCCGATTGATTTTTAGCACGACTATCAAGCAACAATGCTGATGGATTGCTAACCTCCAACAAACCCTGTTGTGTCATTTCAAAAACACCTATTTCGTTAGTAGAACCAAAACGATTTTTAACAGCTCTTAGAATTCTGTAATTCTGATGCCTCTCTCCTTCAAAATACAAAACGGTGTCAACCATATGTTCAAGCACCCTCGGTCCTGCGATGGCGCCTTCTTTTGTAACATGACCCACAATAAAAATAGTGATTCCCTGAACCTTAGCAATTCTCATCAGCTTTCCAGTCACTTCACGAACCTGACTGACACTTCCAGGTGCTGAAGTAAGAGCTTCACTATAAACAGTTTGTATTGAGTCAATAACCACGACCTTAGGATCTATTTCCGAAATGAGCGCATTAACACTTTCAAAGCTCGTCTCTGAAACCATAAGAATATTCCCATTATTGATTGAAAGCCTGTCCGCCCTGATCTTTATTTGCTTTATAGATTCCTCTCCTGAAACATAAAGCATTTTCAACCTATCTGATAATAAACCGCATATTTGAAGTAGTAGCGTGGATTTCCCGATACCCGGATCCCCTCCTACAAGGATCATTGAACCTTCAACAATTCCCCCGCCCAAAACCCGATCCAACTCTGTCATACTTGTTTTGAGCCTTTCTTCAGAGTCTTTTGTTACTTCACTTATCGGTAATGCTTTTGGTAATATAGCAGTGGAACTATTCTTAATTTGGTTAGACTGTATTTCCTCTGTAAAGGTATTCCATTCCATACAAGCAGGACATTTACCTAACCACTTACTCGTTTCGTAACCACACTCAGAGCATACAAACTTTGTTTTCGACTTCGCCAATACAAGAACCACCTTTTTATATGAGCATTTTACGCTAATACAACGCAAAAAGACTTCAATTTGATTTATTTGGGATTGTATGATGAAACAAATGAGCCGTCCCCCTGTGTAAGCCCACAAGCTGCCATCCCCCTGTGTTATTCGTGTTCCATTAGTCCTTTCAATACCAACACATACATTGCATGTGACCAAGTTAAAGGAATAACCCAGCATGGTTTTCCACTGTGTTTACAAACCTGTTCCGGAAGAAAACCCAAGCTTGTTGCGCTTTTTATACTCCAATTAAAATATTCTCGGGCTTTTGTTATGTCGCCTAACCTAATATAGTATAGTGCAAGCCACAAAGTGGATACAATCCACGGATTTCCACCTGCATAGTCATCCCCTTCATAGCGATATATTCCACCAACATTGCTACAAAGGAGCGTATCTTCTATTTTTTTAACGGTGTTTCTAACTACTGTGTCTTCAGGTTCGTAGATATTAAAGGGTACTACAGTCCCTAAAAGACTAATATCAATCTTATCATCCACCATAGAAACCTCTCGTGAATAGCCCTTTGAATTTACATTAATTACAACGGTATTTGAAGATGGCTCATTACCCCAAGGGTTAAGCTTTACACGTACACTTCTTAGGAAGGTTTCGTTTTGGTTATCTATAAGGGTTTTCTCAAGTGACTTTTTCATATTATCTGCAATGGTACGCCAATGATAAATTTTTTGTTTTTTAACACCCAGCTGCTCGCCAATATCAGCAGCAGCATTAAAACCTGCTATAACGGCAGCAGTAGAATATGTGTGCTCCCCCATTCTTTCCTCCCAAAGATCAAAGGAGGGTAGCGGAAGACCTGTATCCTCATCAATAAAACCTTCAAGAAATTTTATAGCTTTTAATACAGTGGGCCAGACCTTCTCCAAAAAGGATTTGCTTCGGACATGTAAAAAATGCTGCCATATACCAAATAATATGGTTCCAGTCTCGTCAATTTGTATACCCCACGAAGGTGCAAGATTACCGTTCATATTGTACCTCTGATGCCAAAACCCTTCACTATCTTGCACTTTTATAACCCAATCATAAAACCTTTCGGTTTCTTCAAAAAGTCCTACTTCATCAAGAGCACTTGCAATAAACGCAGCATCTCTCCCCCAGCAATAAGCGTATCTGCCGCATTGTGTAAAGCCTTCATCTATTTCAGGTGATGCTAAAAGACCACCTGTATTCTTATCCGACATAAGTTTAAACAAAAGCAGGGATCTGCGGTAAATCCTACTGGTTATTTCATCACCAACATCAATGTTGACTATTTTTTTGAAAAAATCCAACCAATACTGTTTAGTAATGCTTAAAAGCTTTTGAAACTCTGTACCTTTAGCCTCTTTTATTGTGTTCTTTAATGAATCCATGCTGCGGGAGAAAACCAAATATATTGTTATGCATTTCTCTTGGCCTGGCGATATAGTGCCTAAATCCCATAATAATGCCCCATCGGGTGACATACCAATACTGTCAATTCCATTTAGATAGCCGTCCCACAATGCGCCAAACGGGTTGCTTCCAATTTGAAACTGTTTTACTTCAAGTTCAGATGCGATTGCCCAATAATTATCATGCTTGTAATGGATAAGCGTATCGGTGCCAAAATCAAACATAGTATTACCCAAATCAAATGTATGGGAAATCGTATGGGATGCCAACCCCATTTTTATATTTGAGCTGTTTGCGCCAATGTTTTTGACAGAATAATGTCGAACCAGTACATGCTTATCGGGGATACAAAAATCCGTCTGGGCAACCTGTAGTGATAGCTTGCTAATATTAACTGTTGTTCTAAGTATATTAGTATCCTCTATATAATCCTGTGTTGTTTCATGATCACCCTCACTAAACCACATGGTACTGTTGGGGATATTTGCATCAAAAAACCCCGTCAGCATTTTCTCTATATGCTGGGGGTGATCTATTTCGGGCCAATAAAGTCTAATAAGCTCTCCAGTTTCAGAAATGCATCCTAACATGCTACCATTTCCAATAACAGCATTATTAATATATGGTTTGCCCATGATTTCCTCCGATAGAAAATAATTATGATAAAATTATATCATTCCCAGCCCACAAATTAAACTCAATATTTTCCAAAGCTTTTTGCAGTGCTACTTATTTGTTATTGTTCACAGATAATCAGAGAGATATTATTTATTTATTTTCGCAAATATTGTGGAGGTATTTGTAAATTATAATATTGATTCATTTACCAATCATATTTTTAACCTTCATGTAGAAAATAAGCATATAGACATTTAATGAACGACGGAGGAAAACATGAAAATTTATACTCATTTATTATTATTTTCATTTTCATATATTATTCAATTGTCACTATTTATTTTAAGTGTATACTATTCCGTTATTATGATATCGGGCTGGTTGCCCTTTCCTAATAGAAAAAGGAAAAATAACAATACTCTTTTATATAATAAATTTGCTATAGTTATTCCTGCTCATAACGAAGAAAAGGTTATTAGAAGCATGGTTGAAAGCCTACAAGGGCAGCAATATGATAACCAACTATTTCAGATTTTTGTGGTATGTGACAATTGTACAGACGACACTGAATATGAAGCGGGAAAAACTCAAGCAAGGATACTTGTACGCGATAATGATGAAGAAAGAGGTAAAGGATATGCTTTAGAATGGGCTTTTGCAAGGATATTTGCACTAAAGGAAAATTATGATGCTATATGTGTTTTTGATGCAGATAATGTTGTATCAAGGCAATATCTCACTGAGATGAACAAAATGCTTAATGATGGACATGAAGTAGTACAGGGTTATATTGACAGTAAAAATCCTTTTGATTCATGGATCTCTATTTCGTATTCTATAGCATTTTGGTTATCAAATAGAATATTTCAACAACCCCGATATAACCTGGGTTTGTCAGGAAGCTTATGTGGGACAGGGTTTTGTATACGCACATTAGTTTTACAAGAAATAGGTTGGGGCGCCACTTGCCTTACAGAGGATTTAGAATTCACAATGAAGCTTTTGCTTAATGACAAAAAAGTAGCATATTGTAAAGACGCCATTGTATATGATGAAAAGCCTTTGACATTTGCGCAATCATGGAAACAGAGAAAACGCTGGATGCAAGGGCATACTGACTGTGCAAAAAGATATTTGCCAAAGCTTTTTAAAAAATCATTCAAAGAAGCCAATCTGGCTGCTTTTGATGGAGGTATTTATTTATTTCAGCCAATTCATTTTATATGTTTCGGGTTGGCAGCTATTTTTTCATGGTCTGAAGTTCTTTTTCCATCAATTCCATTCTACATAATGGGATACTCTTTTCCTTCAGAGGTTTGGTTTTTTATTGTTTTTATTCAAATTATTTTTGGCCCATTGGTAGTGCTATTTGATAGAAAGTGGAACCTAAAGGTTTTGCTAGGCTTTATTATTTATCCTTTCTATTGCTTCACATGGCTTCCAGTAACCATTGCAGGAATAAAGGACTCCGAAAAAAAAGAGTGGAATCATACCACTCATAGCAGGGATATTACTATCGATGAAATAGAACATTGATTGTTTATTTGCTTATTTGTTTATTTGTTTATTTGCTTATTTTTTTACCACCTTAACACCCTGTGGCGTATCTTGCAGCTCTATGCCCATTTCTTTAAGAGCATCACGTATTTCATCAGCGCGCTTAAAATTGCGTTCTGCTCTGGCTTTTTGACGCTCTTCAATCAAAGCCTCAACATTATCATCTAAATCCTCATCTTTTTGTTTAGACATAATGCCAAGAACCCCAGTAAGTTCCTTAAGCAAATCAAGAGCTTTGTTTATCGTCTTTTTACCAGCTTTTGTGCTTGTGTTAATTTTCGTATTTATATCTCTTACTAAATCGAATATTGCAGCAAGGGCATCTGCAGTATTAATATCATCATCCATAGCTTTTATAAACATATCGCGATGAAGGTCCATATCACCGTATATATGCTCCTCAAAGGTATCCTGTTCAGAATTAGACAGAAGAAATTCAAGGTTGTTACGGCATTCGTATATCCTGTTTAAGGCGCTTTTCGCCTGTTCTAGCAAAGCATCGCTAAAATTTATTGGACTTCTATAGTGAGCAGAAAGCATAAAGAAACGCACTACTTCATAATCATAATGCTTTACTATATCTCTTACTGTGAAAAAATTACCTTTGGATTTTGACATTTTCTCATTATTAATATTTATAAAGCCATTATGAATCCAATATCTTGCAAAGGTTTTATCATTGCAGGCTTCGCTTTGAGCTATTTCGTTTTCATGGTGTGGAAAAATTAAATCCTGCCCTCCACTGTGTATATCAATAGTTTCACCTAAAAATCTATTTGCCATAGCCGAGCACTCAATATGCCAGCCGGGTCTACCCTTACCCCAGGGACTTTCCCATGCAGGTTCATCAGGTTTTTGTGACTTCCAGAGCACAAAATCCATCGCATTCTCTTTTCTCTCATCCACCCCAATACGAGCTCCGATTTCAAGCTCATCAATATTATGCCCCGACAGTTTGCCGTACCCTTCAAACTTTGATGTTTTAAAATAAACATCCCCACTTACTTCGTAGGCATAGCCTTTATCAATAAGGGTTACTATCATGTCAATAATTGCATCCATGTTATCCGTAGCCTTTGGTGCAACCGTTGCGTCCTTTACCCCAAGCCCACGTGCATCAATAAAATATTCTTGAATAAATGACTCTGCCACTTCAAAGACCGTTCTGCCTTCTTCATTAGCCCTTTTTATCATTTTGTCATCTATGTCTGTAAAGTTCTGTACAAACTTCACCTTATATCCCCGATATTCGAAAAAGCGCCTTAATGCATCAAATACAATAAATGGCCTAGCGTTGCCTATATGGAAGTAGTTGTATACTGTAGGTCCACAACTATACATTGTCACCTCCCCAGGCTTTAGAGGAATAAACTCTTCTTTTGATTTTGTTAATGTA
>DASRMZ010000050.1:0-24599 GCA_035647675.1 Thermoclostridium sp.
ATAGTAGAATAAAGACTTTTGTGGTGTAATATTGTTACAGTTCACAGGTAATCAGAGAGATATAACTGTGCAATATAAGGAAAACATTAGCGCAATGAAGCTTAGAGATGTATAGTCAGGGTGAGGATCCGCAAGCCGACTGTTTGAGCATGGAGTGAACCGTAACATAATGGGTGTAGCACAGTTTCCGTTGGTGCACAGCTATACCTCTTGGGTTTCCCTAACTTTTTTATTGCATTCTCTGTATTTCCACCATTACATCAACTATTTTCGGATGAAACTGAGTTCCTCTATTATCTATTAGCTCATTAATTGCACACTCTTTTGATAACGGCTCCCTATATGGTCTTTTTGATGTCATTGAATCAAAAGCATCTGCAACCGAAATAATCTGCGGTTCAATTCCAATGGATTCATCGGCCAGCCCAAAAGGGTATCCTTTCCCATCATATCGTTCATGGTGAAAAGCAACAGCTTTTAAAACCACATCTGATAGACCTATTGGATAAAGGATTTTATTACTTATTGCAGGATGTTTCTTAATCTCTTCAAACTCTATTTTTGTAAGAGGACCATCCTTTAAAAGAATTCTATCGCTCACTCCAATCTTTCCTATATCGTGTAAAATTCCCGCAATGCGAAGATCTTCTATCCGTCGAGGCTCCATTCCCATTTCACTTGCTATTTTCACTGTAAGGTTAGCCACTCTTTGCGAATGACCTATAGTATATTGATCCCTTGCCTCTACCGCAGCAATAAGAGCATCTATTGTTTGTACATAATTTTCTTTTGACTTAGTAAGGTACATTGCGTTCTTAACTGCAACAGAAGTTGTATGACAAATAGAGTGTACCACATCTAGATCCTCATGCTTAATCTCCTGGTTAGTAATAACAAGCAAAATCTCCGAACTAGAACCACCAATGTCTACTTCCTGTGCAAATGCTTTATTAAATGCCGGAAAAACCAATGTATTATTATTTGGCAGAAAAGTTTGTGTGAATTCATTATAATCAAAAACCACACCGTCTTTTTCATCCTTTAACAATGGCCGTACATTAAAATGAATATAAGTCAGGTAATCTAAAATATCAAATTCTTTAAAGTAATTTCCCGAAAATGCTTCAATATGATAGAAATCACCCTTCTTTCTTGGTGTAAAATATATGGCTCCATCAAACCCTAACTTCCTTGTTAGAGTATTAACACATGTTCCATATATATCCTCCAACTCCATCGATGAGGCCATTTTATGGCTAAACTCATTAATTATTTCAAGTCTATAGTTATTTTCGATAAGTAGATTTTTCATATTGTTTTGTTCTGTGACATCACGGATAATTGCTTGTATACTGTGCTCAGATGGAGATCCTATGGCAGGTGAAAATTTAACCTCCGATTGAATATCTGAACCTTCCTTTTTCCTTAATGGTAGCTCCATTTGTTGTTCACCATTTTTCTCCACTGTATCCTTTAGGTGTTCAAAATTAAACAACTTAGCGTAACCTCCGTAGATTAGATAATTAAAGGGCTTGCCAACTATATCATGGCGTCTAAAGTTTAAAATATCCCTACAAGCCCTGTTTGCATATGTAATGATTCCAGATTCATCGAGTGTAAGCACTATATCGGGAATATTTATTACAAGTGAGTGGTAACGCTGTTCTAAAGTTTCTAACTGCCCATATGATGTTTCAAGCTGCACATAAGCATCTTCTAATTCAGTATTTTTTTTATCTACCTCACAGCCACGTTCATTGATTACGCTTACTTGTTTTCTCAATTCATTTGATATGCTTGCAATTGCATGATTTATAGATGAAGTCACCGGTAATGATGCTTTTAATTGGCTTTCTTTAAAATCACAATCGGTATTTATATTATTTATTAATTCAAGTGAATTATTCAGTTCATATACTAAAATTTTGTACCGTCTTACCACAATAAATATAGCAACAACCAATGCTGCCAAAATAAATATTAGCAAATGATCCATAAATTGTACCACCTAATGTTATGCCAGTACTGCAATAGTGCTATGTGCAGTATTGTTGACAATAATTTTATCCATAAACTATTTATCGGGTTTATCCAATGAATGCTTAATAACACTCGCATACGATTTGTTAACATATTAAATTGATTGTTAATGTTTTTAAGTGGAAAAGGTGAACCAAGAGACTTTTATGTGGGAATTGCCCTAATAAAATTACTTTTCATAAGTATGTATCATGCACCTGCCGTCGACATGCAACTACAAACGGTACCATAACCAAAGACTCGGATCAGGCACCCTCGCGGCACATCCAGGTAACCGCTTACCGCTGCTTCCTTCCGGATCTGGCGGGGTTCACGGCTTTGAATTGCGCAAGACCCAATCTTCATTGCCTTTAAATTATAGCCCTGATTTCACAGTTACATGCCTCGGGCAGGAATTCAACCCTGCTGTAGCGGATTGCAGGTACAGGGCACCGCTATCTCCCCGTCTAGCACGATAGTTTTAATTATACTTAAATAATGAAGAACATGCAATAGGTTTGTTTTGGAATAAATCGTCAGGCAACGAATATTTTTATTGACCACTTCCTTCATATTTATAGATATAGCTGTGCAATAATGGAAACAAAGCTTCATTCCACTAATGTTTCCTTATATTGCACAGCTATATCTTTTTAAATTCCTGTGAACAGTAACACTATACCCACTGCCCACCTATACATACCTACACTTTGCCACAGTTTGAAAAATATTCTAATCACACCGTGGAGAAGGGTCTCTCTACTGTTCCATATGCTTTCCTAAAAAGGACGCAGCAGACTGAGCAAGCTTTGTTTCTACTTCGCCCATCTTTGATTTAGGATCAGTTGATAAGAACATTACTGCTCCAATAGGATCACCCTCTGATATAATTGGTGTAATAACTTGGGATGTATATCTATCACTGGTTTCGTCGTTCAAAATAGTAATCTTTGCAGTTTCATCGGAAGATGATACGAAAGTGTCTTTAGATTCCATTATCTTCTCCACCTCACCACTTAGTTGTTTTTCAAGAAATTCCTTCTTTGATGCACCTGAAACTGCGATAACAAAATCCCTATCAGATACGCATATAATATGCCCACTCGTATTGTGCAAAGATTCAGCGTACTCGATTGCAAAATCACCTAACTCACCTATTGGAGAGTATTTTTTAAGAATAACTTCACCATCGCGATCGGTAAATATTTCTAAGGGATCACCTTCACGAATCCTTAAAGTCCGTCTGATTTCCTTTGGAATTACTACACGTCCCAAATCATCTATTCTTCTTACGATGCCTGTTGCTTTCAAGGTCAATGCCTCCTTTCAACCTAAAGAAATCTTACGCTCTTATTATGAATAGATTCTGTCGTTTTTATGCAAACATACCAAATATAAAATTTGTCATCTATAAGGTGGTTTTTACTCTTTAGTTGATTAAAGGCTGTGAAATGCTATTTTCCAAAGGTTTTCTTTATTATTCTGTTTAGAACATCCTCATTTTTTTTCAGATTAAAAACAGGATCATTTACCCATTCATTCACAGAATCTTGATAATATAAGCTAAGCTTATAATTTTTAACATCATTTGTTACAAGTTCCTTTTTGTCTTCAAAGGTGCTTTTATATTCCATATACATGATATGATAACCAAGTTGAGTTTCAACAATATCTAAATCTCCAATTTCCGCATTAAATGCCCAATCTTTAAACTCCTGTTCATATGGCTGTGAGTAGGTAAATGTATATAAACCATCGCTATCCTTTGAATCACTATCATCGGAATAATGTTTAACTAGCTCTATCATATTTTCGCCTTGTTCAATTCTGTCTAATATACTTTCAGCTAGCTGTCTTTTTTCCTGTTTTTGTTCCTCTGTCATATTTGCTTGGATAGAAATCAAAATATGCCTGACTGATAAATCATCAATGTATTTTTTGTTTTCATTATAGTATGATTCTGCTTCTTGATGGGATACAGATATAGAATTGCTTTCCTTTTGCATGAAATCATTAGCAAACCGAATTACCAGCTCTGATTTAAGCATCATATCTTTAAATTGTGTTGGTTTTAAGCCAAGGTCTTTTGTTACATAATTTTTATTATCCCCATTTTCAAGCCATTTTTCTAAGCTTTGATTTATTTCCCTACGGTCTGTATCAGACATACTAAAACCCGCTTGTTCAGCTTTAATGAGTTGTACTTTAAATTCCTTTACATTTTCAAGGGCTTGATTCATAACAATTACAGAAGGGTCTTCCCCATTATATGGTGTTTCCCAAAGCTTTATTTTATCCTCATCATTGACAACACCAGCTTCGGATTCCGTTGCATGCTTTTGCGCACCAAGGAAGAATAGGTATTCATATTTCATAATCTTTTGGTTTTGAACCTTTGCTACATAGCTTCTGGATTCTAATATATAACAAAATGTGCCTACAATAACTAGCACTGCAATAAACACAATTGCCACTTTCTTTTTCATAAACTGTTCCACCTTCATGTGGCTAATACTAACAACTCTTCTCCACCCTAACTGTTCAATCACTTTAATTATATGCAATTATTGAACAGTCTGCAATTTCTGAATGCGCTGTAACAGAATCTTAATATTATCAAGTGTTTGTCGAGGCGTAAGCCCTTTTACTCTATATGATAGATATGGGGTTTTGCCGGCTGAAAACATCAATCTCCCTTTTTCCTCTTGAATAAGCTTAGACAATAGGGGTAAAGGCATTTGGTTTTTCTCCTTAAAATACAATATCACCATATCTCCCTTTTGTTTTACTAGATTGAACCCGCATTTGCTGGCTAATTTCCGCACAAAAACAGTCTCTACCAAAGCTGACGCAGGTTCTGGCACGTCACCATATCGGTCGACTAACTCATCATATATATCGCTGACATCCTCCTGTGTTTCAACTGCAGCGATGGCCTTGTACATATCAATCCTTAATTTTTCATCTGATATATATTCGGAATCTAAATATGCATCAAGCTTCATATCTATAAATATTTCATTTTCTGGCTCCGGAACATATTCACCCTTTAACTCCTTTACCGTTTCTTCTAGTAGCCTTACATACGTATCATAGCCCACCGATTCCAAATGCCCATGCTGCTCTGGTCCCAAAAGATTACCTGCTCCACGTATTTGTAAATCCCGCATAGCTATTTTAAAGCCTGAGCCAAATTCAGTGAATTCCCGTATAGCTTTAAGCCTTTTCTCTGCCATTTCATTTAAAACCTTATTTTTCGTATACGTCAAATAGGCATACGCCAAGCGGTTGGAACGTCCCACTCTACCCCGTAGCTGGTACATCTGGGCAAGGCCAAGCCTATCGGCATCCTCAACTATTATTGTATTTACATTAGGCATATCAATACCTGATTCTATTATTGTCGTACATACCAAAACGTCAAACTCTTTGTTAACAAAGGATTCTATTATTCTTTCTAGCTGTCTTTCACTCATCTGACCATGAGCATATCCCACATTGGCTTGTGGTATTAATTGCTGTAACCTTGAAGCCTTAGCTTGAATCCCCTTTACCCTATTATATAGGTAAAAAACCTGCCCTTGCCTTGCCAGCTCTCTAATAATTGCATCTTGCACAACATCATCACGATATTCAAGCACATATGTTTGAACAGGATACCTATGCTCAGGTGGCTGCTCTATTGTACTTATATCCCGCAGACCTGTCATGGACATATGCAATGTTCTAGGTATTGGAGTGGCAGATAACGCTAAGATATCCACCTTTGGATGCAAACTTTTTATTCTCTCTTTATGCTCAACACCAAACTTTTGCTCCTCGTCGATAACTAACAGACCAAGATCCTTAAAACGTATATCCTTGTTAAAAAGCTTATGCGTACCCACAACCAGATCAATACGTCCTGATTTTAAATCTTTAATTATTTTTTTCTGTTCGCCAGCAGTGCGAAAACGACTTAGCATTTCAATGGTAATTGGAAACTGTTCAAAGCGTGTTTTAAAGTTTTCATAATGTTGAGATGCAAGTACGGTGGTGGGCACTAAAAACGCTGACTGTTTTCCATCCATAGCAGCTTTAAATACCGCACGCAAAGCCACCTCTGTTTTTCCATATCCAACATCACCACAGAGCAAACGGTTCATGGGCCTTATGGACTCCATATCCTCTTTTAGCTCTTCAGTGCATCTGAGCTGGTCCTTAGTTTCTTCATATGCAAATGCTTCCTCAAATTGCTTCTGCCAAATGCTATCTGGTGAAAATGCAAAACCCTTTTTTGCAGCCCTCTCAGCTTCTAAGCGTATAAGACCCTCTGCTAATTGCTTTAAAGACTCCTTAACTCTGCTTTTTTGCTTTGACCACTCTGTACCACCAAGCTTATTAAGCTTAGGATCCCTACCCTCTGAACCAATATATTTTTGTATTAGATCCATCTGAGTTGTGGGAATGTATAATAGGCCACCATCACGATATTCAATCTTTAAGTATTCTTTTCTTGCCCCATCTGCCACAAGTGTTTCTATTCCTTTGTAAAGACCTATACCATGGGTATGGTGAACCACAAAATCCCCTACCTTTAGATCGGTAAAAACCTTTATTTTCTTTCCACTACTAAACTGTGAGCTTACTACAGATTTCTTAGAGGCGGAAAAATCGCTCTCACACAGAACCACCCATTTAATGTCGGGATAAATAAAACCATTTTCTAAATTACCCCGCTCAATTACAACACATGGTATATCATCCTTTGGGTATGTTTCATACACAACAAGACCATCGTCCTCCAAAAGCTCCTTTAAGCCTTTCACTCTCTGCTGCGTTTGAGCTAGAATAGTTATCTGAAACTTCTTATCAAGCCAAGATTGTATGTCGCTTTTTAGCTCTTTGACATGACCGTTATATGGTTGGATGTTATTTCCCCGCAAAGAATACTGCTTTTTTACATCTGTCAACACACCTGAATCATCAAGAGTATTTAAATATACTATTTGTCTATCTCTAAGCTTCCTATAAACATCCTCTGGCTCAGGATACATTAAAAAAGAACGCGGCAAAAGCATACCCTTTTGCAAAAGAACCTCGCATTGAATATAATACTGCTCAATAACATTAGCCAGTCTTTGTTTTAGCCGGGATACATCTTCAATATAAAGCATTGTATCTTTTTTTATATAATCCAATATAGTGTGCTTCTCTTTGTAAAAGTATGGAATGAACTTGTCAATCCCTGCAAAGTATTCAGCATTTTTCAATTTGTCAATATATAGTCCAAAGTTTTCGGCAAGTGAACTTGCAAATTCCTTATCCTTGGTATGAGAACTAAATTCATTAAGCTCTTCTTGCACCTGTTGAGCTATTTCAATCGCCTCGTCCTTTGTGAAGATGAATTCCTTTGCACTAAGGATATCAGCTTGTTCAATGGTTTGAATTGATCTTTGATTCTCTATATCAAAGGTACGAATGGAATCCACTTCAATATCGAAAAGCTCAATTCTTATAGGATTTTGAAGCTGTATAGGAAATATGTCTATTATACCGCCTCTTACGGCAAACTGACCACGGCCTTCAACTTGATCCTCTCTTCCATACCCCATGTTTACCAGTTGAGATATTAATTGTTCTAAGTCGATTGTGTCACCAGTTTTAATAGATAGGCGATAAGATAAAAAGTCCTCCGGAGGCATAAAGGTATCTAAAATACACTCACAGGATAAGACTACAACATTAAAATCGTTATCCAAAATGCGAGTAAGGGCTTCTATCCTCTCATGGGCTTGCTCGTTGCTCTTTGCTTCAATATCGTAAAGCATCTTTTCTCTAAATGGGAAATACACTACCCCATCATCAAAAAGATTTTGTAAGTTTTTATAAACCTTTCGTGCTTGAAGATCATTAGATGTGATATACAAGGTTTTCTTGCCCGATTGCTTAATAAGTGAATATGCAAAATGATGCCTCTGCATATCGGAAAGACCATTTGCGGAGATACTAAAATCTTTAGATATATCTTTGTTAATTTCTAGGATTTGTTCCCAATTCCTAAACCTTTCAATATTCATTATTACCCTCGAGCTTCAACATTATTTAGAGCATCTAGCAAAAGCATTTATTTAGAACACATCACAAAAGCCTTAATTGAGATTGCATTGTTAGCTAAGCTCAAATAGGATCACTGGCTTTTCCATTATATTTGCTCATAGCCATGTCAATTCCTGAAACAACTATCTCAGCAACTGATTGTCCAACCTTTTCTATAGCTTCAGCCATTGTTTTTTGTTCATCCGTTGTTAATTTCCCCAGAACAAATGAAACTAAATCCTGTGGTGGTTCGGGTTTACCGATACCAACACGTATACGGGGAAATTCGTCCGACCTTAGCTGATATATAATGGAACGCATGCCATTATGCGTGCCGGAGCTTCCGTGTGGACGTATTCTAATGACTCCTAAATCCAGATCAACATCATCATATATTACTACTAATTTATCAATATCTATTTTATAATATTCAACTATTTCCCGTAAGGATTCGCCACTATTGTTCATATAAGTCTGCGGTTTAACTAAAAGAACCTTTTTACCCTGTATAAACCCTTCACCAAAGTGGGCTTTAAACTTTGCCCTTACAATGGGTATTCGATATGTTTGAGATATATAATCAATACAGTTAAATCCTGTATTGTGTCTACTTCTCACATATTGTTTTCCAGGATTACCAAGGCCAATAAAAACAAACATTCCTCTTCCCCCTATACTCTTAGAAGTATATCATAGGTATAACCCAAATTTAATAAAAGCTTTTATGATTTATTCTAAATAAATATCATCACAAAATGCTCAATAAAACACCAACGGATGGGTTAGATCCGTTGGCGTTTTGTTTGTTATATTTACAAAATAATTATTGTTGTGTAAACAGTGTTGATATTGAAATATCACCATATATGCGCTCAATAGCCTCTGCAAAAACATCAGCAACTGATAATACCTTTATCTTATCAATTTTCTTTTCTTTGGTAAGGGGTACGGTATTTAGTGTAACCATTTCCTTTATAGGTGATTTTGAAATACGCTCAATTGCTGGACCTGATAATACTCCATGGGTACAGCAGGCATATACTTCCTTAGCGCCTATATCCATCAATGCATTAGATGCACTTACTATTGTCCCTGCGGTATCAATTATATCATCAACAAGTATTGCTCGTTTTCCACGAACATCACCGATAATGTTCATAATTTCACAAACATTAGCTCTGGGTCGTCTCTTATCAATGATTGCCAAAGGAGCCTCAAGTTTTTCAGCAAACTTTCTTGACCGTGAAACACTACCTACATCCGGAGATACAACAACGATGTCTTCATCATCTTCAAACTTCTCCTGCATATATTGGGCAATGATAGGTGCTCCAAGAAGGTGGTCAAGTGGAATATCGAAGAAACCCTGAAGCTGTGGTGCGTGCAGATCCATAGTTAAAACCCTATTAGCCCCTGCAGTTGTAATAAGGTTGGCGACAAGCTTAGCAGAAATAGCATCTCTTGCTTTTGCCTTCCTGTCCTGTCTGGCATAGCCGAAGTAAGGCATAACTGCTGTGATTCTACCCGCCGACGCTCTTCTTACAGCATCAATGAGAATTAATAGTTCTACGAGATTATCGTTTACCGGCGTGCAAGTGGATTGAATAATAAACACATCTGATCCTCTTACCACTTCATTAATACTAATTGCTATCTCACCATCGCTAAATCTTCCAACATTGGAAGCCCCAAGGGGTAAACCAATCTTAGCTGCAATTTCTTCTGCAAGCTCGCTATTTGAATTGCCTGCAAATACCTTTATGTCTTTTCCATGCAAGTTCATTTTATAACAACCTCCGTAAATTATGCTTCAGATTTTTTTCCTCGTAACCTTCCCTTATTAATCACCCAATCTTTAATGATTGTTTGACGGCTTCTGGCTATTGCAAGAGAATTCTCTGGGACTTCCTCGGTTATTGTTGAGCCTGCGGCAACGAAAGCATTTGCTTTAACTTCAACCGGAGAGATTAGATTTACATTGCAACCAATAAAACTATTATCTCCCACTATCGTTGTTTGCTTCTTTTGTCCATCATAGTTCACCACAACGACACCACATCCCATATTTACATTCTCTCCAATTTTTGCATCACCTACATATGTCAAATGTGATATTTTTGTGTCATCACCAATAACTGCGTTCTTTATCTCAACAAAATCACCAATTTTAACATTTTTACCCACTTGGCTACCAGGCCTTAGATAAGCAAAAGGACCAACCTTCGTATTCTCACCTATACTGCTGTGAATTGTAACTGAATTAGATACTTGAACATTACTTCCTATAATAGTATCGGTGATTTTTGAGTTTGGACCAATTATGCAATTGTTACTTATTTTCGTATTTCCTTCTAGAATTGACGCAGGATAAACTATAGTATCATTTTCTATAGTAACCTTATCTTCAACAATACAGCTGTCAGGATCTAAAAATGTAACTCCATTCCTCATATGCCCTTCAATGATTCGCCTATTTAGTATTTTCTGAGCACAGGATAGCTGTATTCGGTCATTTATTCCCATCATCTCGTCGACATTCTCCAAAATAGTGGTACCTATTTTCCCACCATTTTCACGAATTATTGACACTGTATCTGTTAAATAGTATTCTTTTTGATCGTTATGATTTGATAGCATCGACAAGGAATTTTGTAGGTATTCTATTTCAAAACAATACATACCTGTATTAATCTCTTTAATTTGGAGCTGCTGTGCATTAGCATCTCTATGTTCAACAATGCCTGTCACATTACTACTGTCATCTCTAATTATTCTTCCGTAGCCTTTAGGATCTTCAAAAACCGCTGTTAAAATAGACATTGCTCTTTTATTATCTGTGTGTTCACAAATAAGCTGTTCTATTGTTTGTGAAGTAATAAGCGGTGTATCGGCACATAAGACCAAACAATGCCCTTTTTTCCCTTCAATGTAGGGTTTCACCTGCATTACTGCATGACCTGTACCTAGCTGTTGGCTTTGGGTCACAAATTCTACTTCTTCTGTTATGCAAGACTTAACCTGTTCCTCTTGGTGTCCAGTTACAACGATTATATTGTCAACCTTTGATGCCTTTAGAGCTTGAATAACCCAATTAACCATAGGTTTCCCACAGATTTCATGGATAACCTTGGCTTTGTCGGACTTCATTCGTGTCCCTGCTCCTGCGGCCAGTACAATGGCACAAAAAGATTCCATTTGGAAATTGCTCCTTCCATCATAGCAGCAAAATATTATTTATAATTATTACCTATATATTCATTTTCTCATGTTTATTGTATTTTTTCAACATGCAAAATAGACAAAAGTTTTATATTTTCCCTTACTGTTTAAGTTTGCTTTGTGAATTCCGCAGTCATAACTTCAATTTAGATTGCTTAACCATAATTCAGGAAATAAAACTAGGTTAGAAACGCATATTAATTTTTTAATCTTAGAGTATAAAAGGAGTATAAAAGCAAAAATGGGGAACACTAAAATAAGCACGATGGGAATAAACAAAATGTAGATTGTGCAATGACATTTTGCTAGTTTTCTCATGCCAGTTTTTTTGCATAAAAAAATTTAGGCACTTAAACATATTAAGTGCCTTTCTCCTGTGAATTACAATTACTCTTCTTCTGTGTCGGAGTTCGATACTCCATCTGTTTCTTCCTCTACCAGCATAGTCTGGTATCTTTCAAGGATTGCAGACTGAATATTGGAGCGAGCTTCTGAATGTATGGGATGTGCAATATCCCTAAACTCTCCGCTTGGTGTCTTTCTACTCGGCATTGCAATGAAAAGTCCATTTTGGCTTTCGATAATTTTAATATCGTGTACCACAAATTCATTGTCAAAGGTTACCGACACAACAGCTTTCATTTTACCTTCAGAGTCAATCCTTCTAATGCGGATATCAGTAATATCCATATTTTGTACCACCTTCCGTATCCTTAGTTGTAGTTAGGAAACATATTTATCACATTTAATGATTATATTTCCCGTCAAGGGTATTATTCGCCATTAATTTGATAAATCCTTCTTTTTTTATGAAATTTTTTGAAATTTTTTTCCTTATTTTATTTTTGTTGTACTGAAACAACAATATTTCGCTTAAAAAGGGATATATAACCTTACTGCAACCACCTGAAAGTGGAGGCTATTCACTCGCTTTGTATTTTGAGATATAGCTGTGCACAGTAACAAAAAGTGGTTACCTCTTGCCAAGGCATGTTAAATAACCCCTTGCCAAATAAGGCTTTTGCGATGCCCTCTAAATGATTATTCTAAATAACATTGAAATCTTTTTCCTTTATCATGAAAAAAAACCACATATCTGCATATAATGTATAATGCGCACCATCAAAGATTAGCTTTAAAAAAGCTAATCTTCATTGGTAACAAGAAAGATATAGCTGTGCAATATTGCGTCTATTGTACACAAATTCTATGTATAGTATAATTAACTATGGGTTTGAACCCTTCAAAATATTAAGAAAGACATAACTTGGGTATAATAAATGAAAAACATATTTATAATAACCTCTAAACATGGATATTTGAGGTGCTTTTATGAGTGAATTATTACGAGGTTTATCAGGAACTACAGTTCATATGGTTGGTATAGGTGGTATTAGCATGAGTGGTTTATGCGAAATACTAATGAGCATGGGCATCCACGTTACAGGATCGGATGTGAACAATTCACCTATCATTGAAAATTTAAAAAAGAAAAATGTTACTATCTTTTCCAAACAAGAACCTAACAACATTACAAACCAAAAGTTGGTTATTTATACTACTGCCATGCCTTTAGATCACCCAGAGCTTGAAGCTGCAAGGAATAAAGGAATTCCTGTTATCGACAGAGCCACCTTTTTAGGTGAAATAATGCGAATGTACGAAAAAAGCATTGCTGTAGCTGGAACACATGGAAAAACTACCACTACATCCATGATTTCCTCATGCTTAATTCAAGCCGAAAAAGATCCAACGGTTCATATAGGTGGGATCTTCGATGCTATTGGTGGTACAACGCGTGTAGGGGCTTCCCCTTTCTTTATAACCGAAGCATGCGAATACAAGGACAGTTTTCTAAAATTTTACCCCTATATGGGTATTATTTTAAATATCGAATCTGATCATCTGGATTATTTTCGTGACATTAATCATATAGAGCAATCCTTCTTACATTTTGCTACACAGGTATCACACAATGGAGTTGTTGTGGGAAATGCTGATGACGAACGTATTTTAAACATTCTACAAAAACTAAACTGTAGAACTATAACCTACGGTCTATCTTCGCCAAAAGCCCTCTGGACAGCAAAAAATATTATATTTGATAACAATGGTTTCCCATCCTTCTACATTGTCTATAATAAAAAAAGCATAGCTAAAATGAAATTATCAGTCCCAGGGCTACACAATATAAGTAACAGCTTAGCTTGCGTTGCTACTTGTAGCGCACTAAATATTCCTGTTGAAATTATTATAAAAAGTCTAAAAAAGTTTAAAGGGACCCATCGCCGTTTTGAACATAAAGGCACCGTAGATGGAATAAAAGTAATTGATGATTATGCTCACCATCCTACCGAGGTTGTTGCAACCTTAAAAGCTGCAAGAAGCAGCACACATGGTAAAATCCTATGTGTGTTCCAACCCCATACCTATACACGTACAAAAGAATTGCTAGAGGATTTCTCTACTGCATTTACCTTGGCCGATAAAGTATATGTAACAGATATCTATGCAGCAAGGGAATTAGATAATGGGCTGGTACATTCCTCTATGCTGGTGGAAAAGATTAATACGCATTCTAACAATGCAGTATATCTTTCATCCTTTAAAGACATAGTAGATACTCTTATCCATGATTCTTCATCCGGCGATATAGTTATAACTATGGGTGCAGGTAATGTTGATAAGGTGGGTGAACTGTTCCTTTTAGAAAAAAAGATTAGAGCAGTAGGATAGTTTAATCCTACTGCCTCTTTACCACACTCTCTGTTACTGTTCGGTGAATTTTTCAACGCACACTTTTCTATCCCGTTTTGCGCCAAACTTTAGCAACAAGTACTGTCATATCATCGTAGATAATTTCCGATTGGCCGCAGGCCTTTTCAAGAAGATTCTCTGCCATTTCTTGTGGATTTAAAGTATTTTTTGTATTTAGAACCCTTTCAATAATTTTATTATCCAAACCCTCATTTAGCCTATCATATACGCCATCTGTCATCATGATAATAAACTCTCCGTCAGTTAATTTTTTTCTTTCGCATTGAATAAAATCTCCTTTGTGGAGTCCAGCTGGTAGGTTGTTTATTTGTACGTAATCAAAATGTTTGCCGCTCACAATAAAGCTTGGCATTGCACCCATTTTATAGAACTCTGTTTCTCCCGTGTATAAATCTATTGCCGCTATATCCATAGTTGCATACTTTTCTAAGCTCTCCACCGACAATAATACATTTACAAGATTTAGAGCCAACCCAATGGATACCCCGCAATCAAGAAGCTGTTCAAATAATCCAACAGCAACCTCACTTAGCTTGTTGGCTTCCTTTCCACTACCCATACCATCGCTTATCGCAACAATATATTTCCCCTCACATGTCCTTAAAAAAGAGAAGGAATCTCCTGAAACGTTTGCCTTATCTTTTTTTAACCTAGAAACTCCTGTTAATACTCCTAGATTTTCCTTTTCCTTTAGATACAGTGTACACAAATCGCGACCTTTATTTCGGCAATCATCATCTACCATTAGCATATTTACTCCTAAAGCCTTTGATACGATGTTTTCAATGGCTTTGCTACACAGCTTTTGACCTTTGCATCCATCAAATTGAACCATTACACTGAACTTGCCACTGACGCCTCGTTTTACCTCTGTTTTTATCACAGGATAATCGCTTTTTTTAAGAGATATATCAATATTTTTCTCCTCATCACTGAAAAATTCAACATCGCTGATTATTTCATCCGATAGCTTTGTAAGTATCTCTGATATAGCATAAATTTGCTCTGGAATTAGCGCCTGACTTTCAAGTATTATTCTTTGCCACGCACTATCCACCCGCTTTATTTCAATCACTCTTAACAATGTATCAACCACTAAGCCAGGCTTCACACAAAACCGACTTAACTCTCTTTCAGATTCGTTTATGGAATTTGCACCTTTTTCCTGTAGCTCTCCTACAAGCTTGCACATATTGCTATATGTATAAAATAGACGTTCATCCCAGCATTTATCCGCTTTATTACAGGATTTGCATACCCTTTGTGTAAGATGCTCTATTGTTGCATTACATACTTCTTCGCTGCTAGGTTGATCATCATTTAGTTGATGTTCAAGTGTATGCCCAAGCTTGTATAAAGCTTTTGACATCCCACAAATTTTTCCCGATACAACATGACGAATCCTACTGATATTTTCTGAATGGCAATTTGTAATATCCATCCTTTGTTTTAGCTTCACTATTGTTCCTGTCTTAAGATTGGGAATGATTAAAAATAATACTGTAGCTACAATGACCTCCAAAAGGATTATAGGTATGTTTTCAGATAGTAAAATAAAAAGAAATTGAATAATAAAAAAAATGCTGCCCGAGGCGATTTTTGAGTTGCTAATCATACCCACAGCCATACCCGTTACCGCATACATTCCAGCTAGCGGTAAAAATGAATCAGGCAAACCCCCTGACAAAGCCATTCCAACCATACATCCAGCACAGGCCCCAAATCCGGGGCCCAATGACCTAGCAAGCATGATTAGACCTAAGCTAGCAACTACTCGTTCAATATGTAACCATGCTATATTAACGCCGGACAATCCCAGTATGCAGGCGCAACCAATTATAAGCATCCCAAGATATTCAATATACTTATATTCGCTAAAGCTTTCTAAGGATTTATTATCACCGTAAATGGTTTTGGAAAAGACTATTACTAATATACAAGAGAGGATAACTTCCATTGAAATTATTAGAATTGATTCTAATATCTGTTGATTTATAATAAACACAAAAATGCCCGTTATTCCCGTGGCGATTACAAGAAATAACGCATTTTTAAAAGGGACAATTTTATTTTCATCATGCAAGAAAATCTTTTTTAGCCACTCATAAAGTAGTATTATAGCTGTTTGTTTTAATGCCGATAAAACATCCCCACGTATGGTATTCCATAAGAAAATAAAGAAAACCATAAGCATTTTTACGGTTGTGCTACCCGAGTATGCTGCATAAAATGCTGGACCAAATGGCTTAATTACTCCAACAAGAGTACCTTGCGATATGATTCCAGAAAAGGCAGACATTAAAATTTGCGAAAGCGTAAGGGATTTTAACCGCGCATACAGTGGGGATGATTTTTTATCGGTCATAGTAACCTTTGGGGTATACACCGAAGTACCTTTCATGAATAACGACCTCCCGATTTTATCATTAGTATTTTGTATAATTTCAATTATACGTATCACCAATGTCTTTCGGTGTCGTTTTACATTTTTCCCGGAAATTATAAATTAATATTCCTCATCTTCGTGTAGTATACCAAGGTTTACAGCAACATTATCAAATGCATCAACTACACACCTTTCACCAGACCAGTGGGTGCAAGTAGTGCACGATATCTCTTCGCCTGCATTCGGCCCCATAGTAGCACTAATGTTACGCTTCATCTGTTGATACTGGCTACAGTTTTCTCCAACCAATTTTAGATCTCCAGGTGTCATCGTTTTGTCCAATACAATCCCTCCCATAACTTAGTATTATGGGGGCGCTCGCTTGCCGCCCCTGCAAATAAAAGTATGCCCGCGGCAAGCAAAAATATGTACGTTGCTAGCATTATTCTATTTGTTTTAGCCTTGCAAAGGATGCCATGAGCCTTTTCATGCCATATGTATCAAAATTAATTTCTATCATAAAATCTTCGTCCGAAGGTTCTTTTTTTGAAACAATACCCTCCCCAAATTTTTTATGCAAAACACGTATGCCCACCTCAATATCAGATGCCTTAAGCTCCTGAGCCTGGGTATATGATTTTGTGCGCTGTAGCCATGTATTTGTTTGTGTTATTTTATTCAACTGTTTAAAGTTGGAATTGGTCCTTATGATGGGTTCTTTCTCAGGAATCTCTAATAATTCTGAAGGAATTTCATCAAAAAATCTTGAAGGCATTGTATATTTAGTGTTCCCAAACAGCATTCTAACTTTCGCATGTGTAAGATATAGCTGTTCCCTTGCCCTGGTAATAGCCACATAGCAAAGTCGGCGTTCTTCTTCCATTTCCTCTTCCTCACCAATACATCGGCCACTTGGAAATAAACCTTCTTCCAAGCCTGCAAGGAAAACCACTGGGAATTCAAGACCTTTAGCACTATGCATTGTGAGAAGAACAACTCTGTCTGGCTCTTCCTCTAAACTATCTACATCTGCAACAAGGGAAATATGGGCTAAGAAATCCTCCAACGTAGGTGTTTCCTCTTCGCTATTTTGAACATATTCCACTGCAACGGATAGAAACTCTTGAATGTTTTCTATACGAGTCTTTGCCTCAACACTTTGCTCCTTTTCCAGCTCACGAATAATGCCACTTTCATCTATGACCATTTTAATCCACTCAACCAAATCGGAATAAGAGGTCATTGTCCTAAACCTTGCTAATACATCTGTAAAGGTTTTTATTTTAGCTGCCGCCCTAGATAGCTCTGGATAGTTCTCTACCTGTGCAATAATGGAATATATACTCACCCCATTTTGAATTGCCAGCTGCTCGGCTTTGTCCATTGTTACCTTGCCTATTCCTCTTTTGGGTACATTTATAATCCTTTTAAAACTTATATCATCATGAGGATTTTGGATAACTCTTAAATACGCTATGACATCCTTTATTTCCTTACGATCATAGAACCTATGTCCGCCAATGATTCTATATGGTACCCCATTTTTCATGAAGGCATCCTCAAAAACACGTGATAGAGCATTTATTCTATAAAGAATTGCAAAATCGCCATAATTTCTTGTGCCAGACTTTACTTCGTTTTTTATTGTATTAGCAATATACCAAGCCTCTTCCCGTTCATCGCTGGCTTTATAAACTTGAACTTTTTCACCAACAGAGTTTTCTGTCCAAAGCTTTTTAGGCTTCCTACCAGAATTGTTTTTAATTACATGGTTAGCAGCATCTAAAATATTGCTCGACGACCTGTAATTTTGTTCAAGCTTTATTACTTTACAATCATCAAAGTCTTTTTCAAAATCTAAAATATTGCGAATATTTGCACCTCTCCAACCATATATGGATTGGTCATCATCCCCAACAACACAAATATTGTGATGTTTATGAGCAAGCATGTTTACAAGCGTATACTGTGAAGTGTTTGTATCCTGATATTCATCTACAAGAACGTATTTGAATCTATGTTGATAATAATCAAGCACCTCAGGGAAGTCTTTAAAAATTTTTAGGGTATGCAATATAATATCATCAAAATCTAAAGCATTATTGGCTTTTAATTTTTTCTGGTAGAGAGTATAAAGCTTTGCCACTTGTTTAAGCCTAAAGTCAGAGCCTGCCGTAGTGCTAAACTCTTCAGGGTAAATCATTTCATCCTTTGCTCGGCTTATTTCATTCAACATACTCTTTGGTGGAAAGTTTTTATCATTATATTGAAGCTGATTAAGGCAATCCTTCATCAAAGTTTCTTGATCGCCTGTATCATATATAACAAAGTTACTGTCAAATCCAAGTCTTTTTATTTCTCTTCTTAGTATTCTAACACAGCAAGAATGGAAGGTGCCTGTCCATGTATCCAGTGCCTTCGGCCCAATAATACTTTCAATGCGTTCTTTCATTTCCCGTGCAGCTTTGTTTGTAAAAGTTATTGCTAAAATGTTATAAGGTGCGACACCTTTTTCTTCAATAAGATAAGCTATTCGATGGGTCAGAACTCTTGTTTTTCCGCTCCCGGCACCTGCTAAAATCAGTATCGGTCCTTCTGTATGTAAGACAGCTTCTTTTTGCTGTGGATTTAGCCCCTGAATAAGATCCATCATAAATCCTCCAAATATATTCGCTTTTTTGATCAAAAAATAGATTTCGTAAATTATTATACAGTGTTGCTTATATGATTGCAAACAATCGTTCGATGAACGTTGGCTTTTTTCTTATATTGCACAGCTATATCTCACAATATATAAATGGTTAGAACAGGACCCCCTTTTACGAAGCGAAGAAATGGTATATAATGAATAGGCAAAAGTACCAATAAAGACAGTCGAGGCTTAGTTATAAAGAACAATTTGTGATGTTTCATGGTTAAGACTGCATCACAAGAGCCTTATAAAACACTGGAGGAAACTCAAATGAATAGAGTTGACATCCATGGAGTGAAAATCCATGATGTAACAATGAGTGAAGCTGTGAGCTTAATTAAGGGTTGGGTTAAAGAGTCTGAAATCATACCACACGCAGTATATACCCCCAATTCCGAAATAATAATGCAAGCGCAAAGAAGCAACGAATTGAAAAATGTTTTGAATAACGCAAATTTATTAGTAGCAGATGGTGCCGGAGTTGTTTTGGCTTCTAAAATATTAAAGACACCACTTAAAGAAAAAGTATCGGGCTTTGATTTGGCTATGAATTTACTTAAAGAATATTCCGGAAAAAATGTTTCTTTTTATATACTTGGTGGGCAACCTGGAGTGCCTGATATGGCGGCTGTAAATATTATTTCTAATTACGGAAAAGTGAAAATCGCAGGCTATAGTCATGGATATTTTAATGCAGAAGATGAAGACGATTTGATAGAAAAAATAAATAGCACGAACCCCGATATCATGTTTGTTGGGCTGGGAGCACCTCAGCAGGAGCTTTGGATAAATAGCAATAAGTACCGCCTAAACTGCAAGGTTCTTATTGGCATAGGTGGTAGCGTAGATGTTTTTGCAGGTAAAGTATCGTTAACACCTGAATTTATTAGAAAAGCGGGCTTTGAATGGCTACACAGGCTAATACGCGACCCAAGACGAATTAAGCGAATGATGGATTTACCACGCTTTATGATTAAAACTATAAAAAAAAGGTTTTTAAAAAAGTGATATGAAATGAAGGTTAACACCACTAAACATGGCATCAACAAGAAAAAAACAATACTATCCTTTGTAGTGTCAGTAACGCTTATTATTGTAGCTCAAATTGCAAAATCAATAGGCTTGCGTAATGCTGGATTTATTGAGAAATACTTTTCAAATGGCATTTACTCAGTAACATCCACAATTCAGACATCAATTGCAAATTTGTTTCCATTTTCGCTATATGAAGCTGTCATTGCAGCTTTAATTGTTTTCTTTATATACAGAATTGTAAGGCTAATCCGCTCCTTTATTAAAAAAGAATATGTAAAGGAAATAGTCAATTTTGCAACCTTAGCTATTTTGCTTGTATCAATAGGGAGCTTTTTATTTCAATTTCTATGGAGCCTAAATAACTATAGGTATCCACTATCGATGCAAATTGGATTAAATGTTAAGAAAACATCAGCTACCCAGTTAGCTCAAACCTATGAAGCTCTTGTATTAAGTGCTAATGATGCTCGTAGCACTCTATCCAATGCTCAAGACTATGCTTCAAGAAATGCAAAAACAAAGCAAATACTTAATACAGCGTGGGAAGGATACCCACCAATTGCTGACAAATACCCTATATTCCACTCTCGCAGGGTGCGTGTAAAGGGTCTTGCCTTTTCACGAATCCAAACCATATCAGGATATTCTGGCGTTTACAGTTTTTTTACCGGTGAACCTAATATAAATATTGAGGCCCCGTTAGTTAGCATGCCTCATACAGCTTGCCATGAAATATCACACCAGATGGGTATTTCTTTTGAAGATGATGCAAATTATGCAGGTTTTTTAGCTTGCATTAATCATCCCGATCCATTATTTGTGTACTCAGGATATCTTGCTGCTCTAACCTATACGGGAAATGCCTTATACAGCCAGTCCCCCGAGCTCTATCATCAGATATCCTCGCTATTAAATGAGGATATTAAAAAGGATCAGCAAGAAAATAGTGCGTTCTGGAATAAATATAAAAATGAAACGGTCACTAAAATAGCTGATAAAATGAATGATGCATATCTTAAAAGCAATAACCAGCCAGATGGGCTCCAAAGCTACGGCAAGTTTGTAGACCTTCTAATAGCAGACTATTTTCAAGATGGATCCATTTGAAATTAATACGTCTTTAGCTCATCAACCACATATACCGTTATAACATATACGCTGTCCATTGTAACCACCTTGCCAGGCTCTATTTTTTGCATAACTTCCTGGGGAATAATGTCCTGTGCTTTTGCTGTTTCATATGCTTGTCCCGGTTCATAGTAAATATTTAGTGCTTTTAAAATAATCTCTGCTGCCCCTTCGCCAGTAAGCAATTCATCAGTTGAAAGTGGGTGAATACGTTTATTTAGCTCAAGAGAATAATGAGCGGGTGCAGATTTTACAACCAGATTTTCAATGAGTGTTACAAGGTTCTCCTTGTAGGCTTCAAGATCAAAAAGGTAATCATTTTCGGTGTCCCCTGAAATGAGACCATACTTCACAAGCTCCTTTATTGACGGCCATGCCCAATGATCTTCATTAGGATTACTTTCGTCAAAGTCTACAAGAACAATGCCCGACCGCCTTAATAGCTCCTGATATTTATGTATTGTTTTTTCATTAGCCTGACTTAGCTCTACAGGGGTTAAATCATTTAGATAACAGTATACGGCGGTTATACCAATAGCCTCTCCACTTGTTATGCTCACCGCCCCCCTACCAGCACTTGTTGCTGCCAAGGAAGAAAAGGAGGCCTTTTTGCCCACCATTAGCATATTATCATAATTTTTTGAGATAAAGCATTCAAGTGGAATGCTATAAACCACGGGGTTTCCTAAAATATATGTATATTCTTCAGATATATTGGCACTAACAAACTTCTCGGCATCAATTGCACCCTGGGCCATAACCACCTTAGTTGGAAAGTCCCTGTTTTCAAGAATATCTTCAACCGTTAGCGTGTAGCGACCTTCAAAATGTCGATATTCCGGTATATAAAATTCCGATGCTCCTGCTTTAAACGTGCAATGTTCAAATGGAACAAAAGCAGTTTTTAGAAATGCTGTAAGCATTTTTGCTTCTATTAATGCATCATAATATGCCTGTTGGAGCATTTCAGCGTCATCTACATTAATATTTCGCATTCTTATGCCACTAACTACAATTTCATCATCAGCTTGTTCAATAAAGCTTAGGTTAGGAATTTTAGTTTTTGGATTTGCTCTTTCATATCGGCTTAAAACACTTTGAAAATCCTCTATATTTTGAAGATGTATGGTTATAGTCTTGACATCCTCCCAAGAGACATTGGAAATTGTGAAATTAAATAATATGGGCATGTATGCATCAGGCACATTTATGTCACCCGATCCAAGAAAATACGGTACCTCACAAAGTGAAAGCACATCTCCGTTTTGGGTAGCATCTATAAAAATAGGGGCTTTAACTGATACGGTTTCTCCATTGTGATAGATTGTAACCGATTCAACGGTTTTATCAGAGGCTTCCACCGACAAAAATGCAGCATTATAAAACACAGTGAGGTTTTTTTCTTCTTCAAGCATTTGCTTGATTGAATTGGTATACTCCGTATATGAAAAGTTACCACCTGAATCGCCAAAAAGCTCAGTATAAATACCACCGTTCAGCTTAGTTCTCTTTTGGTCAATAACTGCGTAGTCTGGAGAGGTCTTTGTTATAAGACTGGATTTTATGTAACTACCTGGGTCAATATCCTCTGTCACCAACAAAGTTTTTAAGCCCATTCTCGCTCCCGACAAAGCAGCGGCAATGCCTTCAGGTTCTGTACCACAAACGACTAAGCTATATTGATCCTTTGCTTTTGGTTGTTTTAGCTTGGCAAGTCTTCTATCAAACTCCTCACCACTAATAATGGGACGTATTCCAAACCAAAATGTTAAAAAGAACAATATTACAACTATTAAGTTTTTAAATAAGCTCTTGTTCTTCATAATTCACACCTTTAATGAAATTAAAACAATATATAAGCTTCTTTCTGTCAAAGGCTTTTGCGATATAATCCTAATAAATATTGCTGTACAATATGAGGTGCTAAGCTCTCTTGCATATTCACAACATATTGTACATAGGTATGAAAAATATGTAGCATCACAAAATGCCCTATTCGATAGAGTAGGTTCCACGTATTAGCATAAAGCACACATCCGAAACAACTTTAATTCCTCTGCCATCATTCCTTGCCGAAATCAACAAATGTTGGTTTGTAATTGCTACTCCACTTGTTAAATCGTTTGCAGCAGTTACATCTGCAAGTCCTCCATACATGCCAGATATTGCAGTGGCTTCACCGCTTCTTACAATTGCCTCTGAACCCGCACCCAAAACTATTTGCTGCCCTTTTGAAGCTTCTACAACCGCAAATCCACTTTCAATGGCTTCAATCTTTTGAATTAGCTCATAGTTTTGTTTTTCAAGAGTTTGAATTTGCATATAGGCATCAATTATAAGATTGGTAAGATCCCTCACATCCGTTCTTAAATTATCAAGCACCTGCTCATCAACAGTGCCAGCACCAGAAGAACTACCACCTGCGGATGGTTGTGTTTTTCCAATCTTTGAGGTTAGCTTTTGTATTTGTTCATCCACATAGCTTTTAGTTACAAGTGGATCAAATTCACTGCCAGGCTGTGCACCTGTGGCCGCTTGTGCTATTATGGCTGTTGCAAAAATGGAAATGATTAGAATCATTAGATACAAATTACTTTTCTTCTTCATCTTTTGTAAACCCCCTAATATAAAAACAATAATTAGTTTTAGCCTTTATTTTTTTACTTGCCAAAGACCAAAAAGACCTCTGGCAAGCGCTCAGGCTCACCGCTGTGATTTCCTGTCTTGTTTGTTTATAGAACGTTGCGGTATGTATCTTACTGCAAATAACCCGATTCAAGACCAAAACTTGTGTTCAGGGCTTCATTTACTCTTGTCATAAAGTCGTCACCAAGATGACCTGTTCTTTCCCGCAACCTGATTTTATCTATTGTTCTAACCTGCTCTAAAAGTATTACTGAATCTTTGTTCAGCCCATACATTTCTCCGGGTATCTCTATGTGAGTCGGAAGTTTAGTTTTACTGAGTCTTGATGTTATTGCCGAAACAATTATGGTTGGACTGTATTTATTGCCTACATCGTTTTGAACAACTAAAACTGGTCTAACGCCACCTTGTTCCGAGCCGACTACAGGACTCAAATCCGCATAGAAGATATCCCCTCTTCTTATCTCCACGTCATTCACTCCTCCGTGACGGATTTGACCCCACTGGAAGTTATCTTCCAATTTAATTATATTTTCTTTAATAAACCCCGTCAAATTAAATGTGCATTACATAACTCTCTATTTGTTAATTTGTACCTAATATTTAGTATTACATTTT
>DASRMZ010000051.1:0-2566 GCA_035647675.1 Thermoclostridium sp.
CCACTTCACCAACCAATCTTACCTGGACCTTTTGCAAGCCAACCAAGTGCAAATCTCTATGGACGGGAAAGGGCAGGCTTTGGACAATGTCCGTACAGAACGATTCTTCCGTAGCTTGAAATACGACGACATCTACCTCAAGGAATACATCACCCCGAAAGAGATGATCTGTGGAGTCAATGACTACATCCACATCTACAACGCCATCCGTCCGCACGCATCACTGGGAGGACTCACCCCCAACGCTGTGTGCCAGCAACAATCAACCGTTCGAGCCGCTTAATGAAAGGAGCTATTCGGATCAATCGAAATTTCGTGTCTTGACGGTCGAGAAGTTTTCGGGCATAGTGAGGATCGTGATGGTTTATAAATTGTAGATCCTATTAATATTAAGTCCTCATCTGAAATGATTGCGATTAATTGACGAAGTTTCACGTAGAAGTTTTGGAGTATGCAGATGCGTAAGACAAAATTTAACTATAAGGTTCTTAATAGATGAAAGTTCGAATTCCTGAAATCCACGAGGCATTTGCATGTATTGTAATGCTATGGATAATGAATCCAATGTCGTATGCTTTTTACAATCCATATATCTTGGTAATTCTCACAGTCTGTTGGACAATTTCCGCTTTTATGAATAATAACAGAGTTATGTTGCTCAGCATAAAAGATAAATCTTTTTGGGTCTCATTAGTTTACCCAACGGTACTCTTAATCTACCATATTCTCGGTCATAGTGCATTTGAAAATAACTCAGTGATAGTACCAGTCATAGTACTAATATGGGTCTATTACTTTAAATTAGAGGATAAAGCAGCAGTCCGCTTGTTAGTGGGTGTGGTGTTAACTTATATGATATTAGTAGCGGTGAATACCTTGATTGCTTTACAGAGCAATCCAAACATTGCTCGATTGCTCGCAGCTGGAGACACGGATTACATAGTGCAATGGGCTTCTCCATTAATCGGAAATTACGGTACAGTGTATTGCGTGATGCTTATTGTAATTGGTATTTGGGGAATGGTATTTATGAATATTCGCAGACGAGAAAATATTGTCTGGTTCGTCATATTTGTTGTGTTTTGCATTTTTTTGATTAGAGCTCAATATACAATATCCGTGTTGTTAGCTACCGCAGGTATATTCATATTAACATTTATTATCCAACGAAAGAGCACATTAAAAATGATCTCCCTGTGTATTGGATGTACTGTTTTGCTCATCGTCTTTATTATTGGTTTACCGACGTTATTTTATTCTGTGGCATCATTGTTTCAACCAGGATTTCTACATTATCGATTCATTCAAGTCGGTGATTTATTTGCCGGCGTCAGTGCTTCAAACAATGGAGCATCCGTACGATTTGATTTGTACATGATTTCATGGAATACTTTCCTTAGATATCAATATTTTGGTGCCGGCAATTTAGTATCAATGATTGACGGTGCGCGACGGATAGGAGGTCACTCACTCTATTTTGATGCACTAGGTAGATACGGCATTTTCGGTGGAATTGCGCTCTTAGGTAGTAGGTTGTATCTCATTATTCAAGTTTTGAAACGGATGAAGGGTAAGCACATAGCGATCTATTCTACTATTGCATTGATTTTCTTTGTACTTGGTTGGCTCAACCCCACTAATGGAAATGAATTCATGGTAACAATGATCTTACTTATACCGTTTTTACTAATTGGGTGGGGCAATGAAAACTATTTCGGGGTAGAGATAAAAAACGTAAAACCTGAATCGCTGTTAAACAAACCCTCAAGATTGCTAACTTGAAAACTAATCTCTTGTATTTTATCAATCGATTTTATATTTTTCGATTCTATGCCTCGCCTTTTCGAGAAATATTTGGTTCAAAAGGAAAGTAATTTAAAGGCTTGCTCACAACATCAACTAAGAAAGACCTCGAAATCATCACCTAATAAAAATGGACTCTATCGAGAATATCTCGAGCATTATTTTGATAGATATTTATCATTACGAAAGCATAGCGGTCATAGATTTATCTGCCGGACTGATCATTGATATAATGCCAGTAGAAACAAACATCCGACTAGATGATAAGGTTAACGAATAATGGACGGGATTGAAGATGTGGTTGATAAAGTTTATACAGTAGATTCAATTAACAGATTTCCCAAATATTTATTTGAAGATTATTAATAAAATGATGTTTAAGAATTCATGTGGAGGGGAATCATTATGAAGTGCTTATTGATTAGTTCTTTTTAATAGTCATAACACTGGGGATTGCATGATAGCTGAGTTTTTATTTGAAACAGTCTCCAAATTTTACGATACTGAAAAATGTGGCTACGCAGGTTATCTTCAAAAAACAACCGATCCAAACAATATTAAAAAAACAAATGCGGTAAAAAAACGTAGTAATCTTAGAAATTTGGTGTATCAACTCTTACATAAGTCAAGTCCTAAATGTTGGTGTAAATTCTTTTGCCACAATGGTTACTGCTATGCTGCTTGGTTTTCTAATACCTCGGCCGAGGTATTAGAAAAATTTTGGCGAGCTGTGTAATAGGCTGCCGTATCAATATATCTTCTG
>DASRMZ010000052.1:0-8887 GCA_035647675.1 Thermoclostridium sp.
AACTGCGATTTATTATCTTGAAGACAACAGAGCATCCTACATGCCTGCACTGTATTACCAAGCAGGTAAAGCTGCAGCTCGATGCGATGAAAAACAAAGAGCAATGGAAATCTTTGAATTATTAATCAATGAATATCCAAATAGCACATATGGTAGCTATGCATCTGCTCGTTTGAATGAGCTAAATGAGGGAAGAGAAATTTCTGGTAGTTAACGCAAAGGAATATTATACGGGTTGACTTTCACACAGCTGTCGGTTCTTTTATGTAATGTATTATTGAATTTATGATTTAAAAAAAGGTTATGGAGTCCATAACCTTTTTTGTGTCTTATATTAGTTTTATTGTGTTAATTTTGTTTTGCTGCTTGTTTTATTTTTTTACTAGTACTTTCTTAAGTTTCGCAAAGCGTGGAAGTCCATCTTCAAACGGTGGTGAAGATGCACCTTGAATCAATGGTAGTGCATAATCAATATAATCTTGAGTCAGTCCCGTACCGTCTTCAGTTATCCATTCTCTTGGAAGCTTCTTTTCAGCATTTGCAACAATTTCTAAATCAATTAATTTGAAATTGCATTTGTACTCTTTGCCTTGGCTGCGCTCATATGCAACCATTTTATCTGTCTGGCCTTCAACAGCATATCTTACAGCCAGTTGACCTGCCATGAAGCTTTCCTCAACATCATTTTTTGAGCCACAATGTGCAGCGCAACGCTGCAATAAACTAAATTCAATTGCACGAGTTTTGCAATTAAGCTCATCATTTAGCACTCCCGCCAAAACTTGGGCAGTGCCGCCTAATTGACTATGACCGAAGGAATCCTTTTGTTTTGCAAGGTCAGAACCATATTCGGAAATATATTTACCGTCTTTATCCCTGATGCCTTCAGAAACAGCAATGATAGCTTTACCATTTTTCTTTGCATATATAGCTTTAACATCTTCTATGAATTTGTCCATGTCGAATACAAGCTCAGGAAGATAAATCAAATCAGGACCTAAGCCCTTAGAAGCAGCAAGAGCTGTCGCAGCTGTGAGCCAGCCAGCATTTCTACCCATTACTTCAAGTACACAAACCATTGGTGTATCATAAACATGCGCATCCAAATATACTTCCATCGTAGCGGTTGATATATAACGGGCTGCACTTCCGTAACCTGGGCAGTGATCTGTTTCAGTTAAATCGTTATCTATTGTTTTGGGCACACCCATTACTCGGCATTCATAACCAACCTTTTGCATGTATTTGCTTACCTTGTTGCAAGTATCCATTGAGTCATTGCCGCCATTATAAAAGAAATAACGAATATCATATTTTTTAAATACTTCAAGTAAACGTTTGTAATCAGTGTCATCGTCTTTTTCATCTGAGAGCTTATAACGAACAGAGCCTAAAGCAGAAGAAGGGGTTGTTTTCAAAAGCTCAAGTTCCTTTGGATCTTCCATGCCAATGTCATAAAATTTCTCTTCTAGAATACCTTTTATACCATTAGCAGCACCATAGACCTTATTTATACTGTCTTGGCGGAGTGCTTCAGTGAAAACTCCTGCAGCACTTGAATTAATAACCGATGTTGGTCCACCTGATTGACCAAATATTGCGTTTCCAACTAATTTTCCCATTAAATCGCCTCCATTAATGTATTATATACAAGTATGTTTGTAGAGCATTTTGCGATGTTACATTGCAAAATGCCTTTTATAGTAAATTATAGGTTTTTGATTATGTAAAATATATCATAAAGAATGAATGAGCGCAACGGTATTGGAAAAACTTTGATATAAAAATAACGATCTATGCTTACTGCTCACAGGTATAAAGAGGTATAACTATACAACTCTTGCAAATGAAGCGTCGTTTCCGTTAGTGATACCTCAAAACATGGGGGAGATGTACAATAACGCTCTATGCTTACGAAGACTGTATGAGAATAAATCACAAACTTTTTTCCTTTGGTAAAATAATGTACATCAAAAGAATTATTAGCCATATAATTGCTCCAATATATTTCCAAAGCGGTTCTATAGGTAGCGGAGTAAAGTACCCTTCTGTAAGCCCTGACAAAATAAAAAGAGGGATTGTTCCTAAGAATAGCAAAAGTGCTTTTTTCCCGCCTTGGGAAAAAGACTTCCGCCGTGAATTCAGTCCAGGAAAAAGCATTGATTTAGCCATTACAAGACCTGCGGCACCACAAACAAAAATGCAGAACAATTCAGGTATACCATGCGGCAATATCAAAGACCAATAAGAGTAACCAAGACCTGCATTAACTGCTATGGCGGAAAGCGCTCCAAGCAGCATACCGTTTTTTACAAGGACATAAACAGAACCCACTCCAAAAGTAATTCCAAGAGCAAATGCTGCAATGCCTACCTTTATATTATTTGTAAAGATGGCTACAGATGCAATAGAATAATTAAAAGCAGCCGCCGCCCCATTTGAACCTCTTATGGCTTCTGCATACTCAACCGGGACAAAGGATAAAGCATAATCTTCTCGGAGCAGTACAATTAGAAAGCTTAATAAAAAACTTAACAGAAAAACTCCTGCAGATATTAAGAATAAAGGAAAATCCTTTTTTAATAGTATGGGATAATCTTTAAAAATAAAGCCAAATACCTTTGAAGCCTTTTTTGGTTTGGAGACATAAATAATTTGGTGTGCTCTTGTAACGAGGCTGTTTAAGTATTCAACTGTGCTGGTGTTGCCATAACGAGTTCTTGCTATCGATAGATGACCGCTAGCAGTCTGATATAGTAAAAAAAGACGGTGCAGCTTATCATTATCTGCGCTTTTCGCAGATTTATAGTTAAAAACTTTAATTATTTCTTCAAGCTCGGACCAAGTTTTTTGGTTAGTACTGATAAATAGTGCCTCTTTCATAATTATCTCCTTGATATCATAATAGCACAGAGCGACACAGTAGCGGTTTTTTTTGTGTGAATATGTTATATCACAAATCCTTTTCCAATTTACATTCTATCAAATTCATTTTTCTGATACAATGATAAAGAAGATAAATGCTTTTTCGATGTTATATTGCAAAAGCCTTAGTGAATAGGTTAGATTATTCGAAGTCAGGGGTTGAATATATGAGAAACATATATAAAGTGCAAACACCAGAAAACGTCACGCTGGAGTTTGAACTTGCTGGAATTGGCTCACGTGGAGTTGCATTGGCGATAGACATTTTTATTCAAAACGCTATACTGTTTGCAATTACACTGATTGTGGTTTTAATAGCTGGTAATGATGTGCTGGATTTATGGAATGCAAGGAATAATACTATATATATTGTAATTGCTCTCTTATTGATTTTCATTATTCAGTCCGGATACTTCATATTGTTGGAATTCTTTATGAAAGGTTCAACTATAGGTAAAAAGGTTGTTGGTCTCCAAGTGATTATGGCCAATGGTGAACCTGTTTCATTTACAGCAATTCTTATAAGAAACATAATGCGTATCGGTGATATGCTCCCTGGTATTTACGGTGTGGCGATACTTTCAGTGTTTTTAAATGAACGTTATATGCGAATTGGAGATTTGGCAGCCAACACTATTGTTATTAAAATAAATAATCATAAAAATGTTTTTAGCGATATTCAAAGCACATTTACAGAACATCGAGATATTGTTATTACACCAAAAGAAGAATCTTTATTAATGGAATATAGAAATAGATGCAAAAGCCCTAAGAATCCAATTTATTCGATAACGCTTGACAATCAGTTATACTATCATTTTTACAAAAAAATCGGTCCGTTACCCGGTCTGCCTGCAAATTTTACGAAAGGCATGTATCTTAAAGTGTTGTTTGAATATTTATCGAAATAATAAAAACATATATTTTAAAGCTATATGCTGATTATTTTGCAATGTTAGCTTTAGTACTGCTGTACAAGATGTTGTGAATATGCATGAGAGTTTCCCACCACATATTATACAGCTCTTGCAAAGGAGGCATCGTTTCTGTTAGTGTGCGGCTATATCTCAAAATAAAAAGAGAAAGAACAGCTATATCTCAAAATAAAAAGAGAAAGAATAGCTATATCTTAAAATATAAAGAGAATGAAGAGTAGTTTTTCATTGTGCAGCTTTTAAAAGTTAAGCACATTTACTAATTACAGTTGTAAAAAAATATGTTATAATAGCTTTGCTTTGCACGACTTATCGTGTATAATATATATGTTGTGTATACAAAGTACAAATTGTTGTTTCACAACAATCAATGCAATCAAATGCAAATTATGATACGGGGTTTTCACTTTCCTAATCATTAGTTATTTAATTAAAGCTTTTGTGATGTAACATCGCAAAATGCTCTATTACAAGTAAATTTACCCAATATTTAAGGAGGGAGATTAATAATGTCCAAGAAAAACACGAAAACTATGGATGGTAATCAGGCTGCAGCATATGTATCTTATGCATTTACCGATGTGGCTGCAATTTATCCGATTACCCCATCTTCTACCATGGCAGAATATGTTGATGAATGGTCTGCTAATGGGAAGAAAAATATGTTCGGTCAAACAGTAAAAGTAACAGAGATGCAATCCGAAGGTGGTGCAGCAGGTGCTGTGCACGGTTCGTTACAAGCAGGTGCTTTAACAACTACATTTACAGCTTCACAAGGCTTGTTGTTAAAAATCCCTAATATGTATAAAATTGCTGGAGAGTTACTACCATGTGTTATCCAAGTTAGTGCACGTGCCCTTGCTGCACATGCTCTATCTATTTTTGGTGACCACTCTGACGTTATGGCAGCAAGGCAGACTGGTTTTGCAATGCTAGCTTCAGGAAGTGTACAAGAAGTTATGGACCTTTCAGGCGTTGCTCATCTGGCTGCAATTAAATCAAGAGTTCCTTTCGTTCATTTCTTTGACGGTTTTAGGACTTCTCATGAAATTCAAAAAATTGAAGTAATTGATTATGACGAATTTGAAAAAATGCTTGACAAGGATGCAGTTAGTGAGTTTAGAAAACACGCATTAAATCCTGAGCATCCCGTTACACGCGGAACAGCTCAAAACTCGGATATATACTTCCAAGCAAGAGAAGCCTCAAACAGATTCTATGATGCTGTACCAGATATTGTAAATGATTATATGAAGCAGATTTCAGAGGTTACCGGAAGAGATTATAAACCATTTAATTATTACGGTGCACCTGATGCTGAACATATTATCGTTGCAATGGGCTCTGTAACAGAAACCATTGAGGAAACTGTTGATTACTTAATGGCTAAAGGCGAAAAAGTGGGTGTTATTAAAGTACATCTTTATCGTCCATTTAGCAGTAAATACTTTTTTGATGTTCTTCCAAAGACAGTTGAACGTATTAGCGTACTTGACAGAACAAAAGAACCAGGTGCTACAGGCGAACCTTTATATCTTGATATCAGAGATTTATTCTACGATCATGACAGTAAACCTTTAATTGTCGGTGGTCGTTATGGTTTGGCTTCAAAGGATACCACACCGTCACAAATTAAAGCAGTTTTTGACAACCTGAAGGAAGAAAACCCAAAGAATAATTTCACCGTTGGTATTGTTGACGATGTAACAAATCTTTCACTTGAGGTTAAGGAAAAAATTGTTTCAGAAGGCGAAGGAACTGTACGCTGTAAGTTCTGGGGTCTTGGTTCTGATGGTACAGTTGGAGCAAATAAGAGTGCCATTAAAATTATTGGTGATGAAACTGATCTTTATGCGCAGGGCTATTTCGCATATGACTCCAAGAAATCAGGTGGTGTTACTGTTTCGCACTTGCGTTTTGGTAAAAACAAAATCCGTTCTACATATTTAATAGATGAAGCTGATTATATTGCATGTCATAATCAATCTTATGTTTATAAATATGACTTAACCGAAGGGTTGAAAAGTGGCGGGAAATTTGTATTGAATTGTCAGTGGGATGATAAAGAATTAGAAGAGCATTTGCCAGCAGACTTTAAGCGCAAAATTGCAAATAATAATATTGATTTCTACACAATAAACGCAACAGGGATAGCTGAGGAAATTGGTCTTGGTAGCCGTATCAATATGATCATGCAGGCTGCATTCTTTAAACTTGCTAATGTAATTCCTGTTGAAGAGGCGGTTAAATACCTGAAAGAATCCATTGTTAAGTCCTATGGAAATAAAGGTGAGAAGGTAGTTCAAATGAACTATCAGGCAGTGGACAAAGGCATTGAAGCATTAAAGAAGATTGATGTACCAGAAAGCTGGAAAACAGTAGTTGATGCTGATAAACAGCAAGAAGACGATGTTCCAGATTTTATTAAAAATATTATGAATCCTATGAATGCAATGAAGGGTAACGAACTTCCTGTTAGTGCATTTGTTGGAGCCGAAGATGGAACATTCCCAGCAGGAACATCTGCTTATGAAAAACGCGGAGTTGCTGTAAACGTTCCCGAATGGCAGATAGATAACTGTATACAATGTAACCAGTGTTCATTTGTATGTCCTCATGCAGCTATTCGTCCTTTCTTACTTGATGATGAAGAAAAGGATAATGCTCCTGAGAACTTCGAAACAAAACCCGCAATTGGAGGACAACTTAAAGGGCTGAATTACAGAATTCAAGTAAGTGTTCTTGACTGTACAGGTTGTGGAAACTGTGCTGATATTTGTCCTTCAAAGAAAAAAGCACTCATTATGAAGCCTCTTGAGCCACAACTTGGACAAGCTGATAACTGGGATTACGCATTTAAAAAGGTTACTGTTAAAGATGACAAAATGCCATTAACAACACTTAAGGGCAGTCAGTTCGCACAGCCTTTAATTGAATTCTCTGGGGCATGTGCAGGTTGTGGAGAAACACCATACATTAAAGTTATTACACAATTGTTTGGAGACAGGATGATTGTAGCTAATGCAACAGGTTGTTCTTCAATCTGGGGTGGTTCTGCTCCTGCAACAGTTTATACTAAGAACAAAGAAGGCAAAGGTCCTGCATGGGCAAATTCATTGTTCGAAGATAATGCTGAATATGGCTTTGGTATGGCAGTTGCAACAAACCAAATGCGTGATAGTATTGAAAACAGTATGAAGGCACTTTTACAGATGGAAGTTTCTGATGAATTAAAAGATGCAATGAATAACTGGATTGCTAGCAAGGAAGATGCAGATGCGTCAAAGATAGCGTCAGCAGAAGTACTTACAGCAATAGAAAGCAGCTCAATTACTGAAGGCGAAGCAAGGAAACTAATTGATAGCATAATCGATAAGAAAGATTATCTCATTAAGAAATCAATCTGGATTCTTGGTGGCGACGGCTGGGCTTACGATATAGGATATGGCGGCTTGGATCATGTTTTAGCGTCAGGTGAAAATGTAAATGTTTTGGTTTTTGATACCGAAGTTTACTCAAATACCGGTGGTCAGTCTTCAAAGGCTACACCTACCGCAGCAGTTGCTAAGTTTGCAGCTTCAGGTAAGAAGGTTAAGAAGAAGGATCTTGGTATGATAGCAACCACTTATGGTTATGTATACGTAGCTCAGGTTGCTATGGGTGCTGACAAAAATCAATTCATGAAGGCCATTATTGAAGCAGAGAAATATGATGGACCATCATTGATAATTGCCTATGCTCCATGTATTAATCATGGTATACGTCAAGGAATGGGTCGCACACAGGCAAGAACTAAACAAGCTGTGGATTCGGGCTATTGGCATATGTGGCGTTTTAATCCGGAATTAAGAGAAGATGGAAAGAATCCATTCATTCTTGATTCAAAGGAACCAAAGGAAGATTTCCAGCAGTTCCTTGACGGAGAGGTACGTTATACTTCATTAAAGAAGGCATTCCCTGAAACTGCAGATGCACTCTTTGTTAAGGCAAAAGAGGATTCAGATCGCAGATACGAAGGCTATAAAAAGATGGCAGAGTAATTCATAATGCGTAATAATTCCCCCCCGGCAGTAACATTCCGGGGGGATTTTACTACTAATTTTGCCACAACAATTTTGTAGTGGAAATTTTCATTAAAATGTAAGATAATAATGATACTGCGTATTTTTAAGCTGAATAGTTTCTGCAAAAGAAACAGATAATGAATTAAAAAAGAAACGAGGGTCATTTAGTATGAAATTCATGAAAAAAAGGGGTAGAGCTTTTAAATCAAATAATACAATTATTATATTAGCATTAGTAATTGTGGTGGCAATAGGTGTTATAGCATTGGTCGTAACATCATCAAGGCCGCCAAAGTATAATGCTGTTTTGGAAGAAGGAAAGGATTATGATATAAACCATAGTGGTAGTGTATACATCATTGTTGATGATGAAGGAAATACCATAGAGCTTGAAAGAGTTAGTTCTGAGGTTTTCAAAGATCGCCATGGCAGGCGCTACAAGTTTGTATCGGGTTCACCTTTCAAATACATGGGGGACGATAAAAAATAGGGGATGGGTGAGTATCCTCAATATTTATTTTAGGCTTACTAAGCGAGAGTCCTCGGTAATTCAATTGCCGAGATGATAGCGTCATCAATCGAATTGGGTTGGAGGTATATAATGAGGTTTGTCTCATGGAATGTAAATGGAATAAGGGCATGTCTGGGAAAAGGATTCATGGATTATTTTAATAGCGTAGATGCTGATATCTTTTGTCTCCAAGAAACCAAGGTTCAACACGGACAAGTAGAGCTTGCCCTAGATGGGTATGAACAATACTGGAATTATGCAGTAAAAAAAGGCTATTCGGGAACTGCAATTTTTTCAAAGCAAAAGCCTTTATCTGTTGTGGAGGGTATTGGAATTGACGAGCATGACAACGAGGGAAGGGTTTTGACGGCGGAGTACGAGAAGTTTTATTTAGTAAATGTGTACACACCAAATTCACAGCGGGGTCTTGCAAGACTGGAATATAGGATGCA
>DASRMZ010000053.1:0-3270 GCA_035647675.1 Thermoclostridium sp.
CATAGTTAGTGTAAAATTACTGTAGGGGTTTTGGAGGAAATTGCCTTCAAGGAATAGAAGAAGACTTCACCGTCCGCCAAGGACGAGTAACTAAAAATAGTCACTCAGAGGTGAAGTCTTATGGAAATAGTTCAACACATATTCAACACTTTCCTTTCTATTGCTGAAAAAGTTTTTGATGCTTGTGAAAACGGAGTAGATTATTCGAAATTTCAACGCGAACTACAACAAGATTTTAACAGATTAGGTTGTGAGATCTGTCGGGAAGTTCTTGAAGCTGGTGACGCTAATATTTTAAAAAACAGATCGGAGCGTAAAGGTTGGCAGGTAGAGCGAAGAAACGAAAGTAAAGAAATATTGTCACCTTTTGGAGCAGTACAGTATAAACGTACTTACTATAAAGGCCCAAATGGCTATGCTCATCTACTTGACCGTATGGCTGGCCTAGGACCACACACCAGACTTGATAACACATTAAAGGCCTCTTTAGTTGACCAGGCTACGGATGTATCTTACCGAAAAAGCGGTTTAGATCCGTATCAACGCGCACTAGATGTTAAGGTAAGTGGTCAAACAGTTATGAATGCCATACGTGGTTTTAATCCAGCCATGGTGCAGGAAAAGACACCTAATGTTAAAAGATGTGTACGCTTCTTGCATATTGAAGCAGATGAAGATCATGTTGCCAACCAAAAGGGGCGTTCTATGCAAATCAAACTCGTTTATGTCCATGAAGGTAAAGAATACTATGGTAAACGTGCTCAATTAGTAAATCCGCATTACTTCTCCGGCAAGTATGATACTGTAGAAGATTTATGGTTTGATGTTGCTACTTACATTGCAAACAACTATGAAGAAGATTGTTTAGAGACAATATTTATTGCTGGAGATGGAGCCCCTTGGATTCGTGGTGGTACAGAATACATTCCTAACTCTGTTTATTTGTTAGACCGTTTCCACCTTAGTAAATATGTTCTGCGAGCTGTAGGGCGTTATCCGGATCTGAAGAAAGCTGTCTGGAAGGCAATTAAACAAGATGATATTGTGCAGGTAGACTGTAAACTCCAGGAAGCATTAACCCGTGCAGGATCAAAGACACATAAGAAGGCTATTACGGATTGTTTCCGTTATGTAAAGGAAAACTGGGATGGAATACAGGCTTATCGTGATTACCCTGCTGCAACTGGATGTAGTGCAGAGAGTCATGTTAGTCATGTTCTTTCTGCTAGATTAAGCAGCCGGCCACAGGGCTGGAGCCGTGAAGGCGCGGAGGAAATGGCATCCTTACGTGTACTAAAAGCCAATGGTCATTCTGTACAGGAAGAGTATTTATTGCAAAAAACAAGCAATACTCCCCTGATCAAGGCTTGTGAGGAAGTAATTCAACAGCAACGTAAGTTACTAAAACAACAGCTGGCTCAAGTAGTAAGAGGCAATTTGCCTGCTCTGGAAGGGCACACAACGTATTTAACCAAGGCACTACGAGGCTTAAGCTGTCCAGCATAGATGTCCTTATTATGGATTGGTGAAGAAAACTTTTTCCCTACAGTGGGTTGACACAATCGTTTGGAGATTACCGGGTTTGCCGGACACGTAGAAAGGTTGGTATAATATAACCAAGAAAGGGCCTGTCCTGCATGGCAAAAGGGTCAAGGTTCACGAAAGAATATAAAAAAGAAATAGTGCGATTGGTCACTGAATTAGGTAAAACTCCAAAGGTGAACTGTACCCAAAAAGCAGGACAGTTTTATACTTTCTTCCGTGTCAAGAGAATTCCAACAATCGCCACTATAAGGATAATCGGCACTAACCTGACAAACAGCCATTCAAGTGCGTGAAAAGCTACTCCGACAACGGCGGTTTCAGGATCACTATAATTCCAACCTAAGTAAGGACTATTTAATGCTATTAAGACCGCAGAAATTGTTACTATGACCACACACAATGAGATAAGTAGCCAATAAAGCGTTTTTCGTCTCGTGGTCTTCCTTTGTGCAAGCTGTAAGTTTATAATCTCCAGTTTTTCGGAAATCGCTTTTAAGTCATCAACCTTCGACTCAATAACAGTTTCTCCAAGCAAAGTGCTTACAGGTGTTTCAAGCACCTCTGATATGGAGATCAACATATCAGAATCAGGAACTGATAATCCTTGCTCCCATTTAGAGATTGTTTGTCGCACCACATTCAGCTTGATAGCAAGCTCTTCTTGTGAAAGTCCTTTTGATTTTCTGATTACTTTAATATTTTCGTTTAACATTAGGGATGATCTCCTTTCTTTCAGTCGTTAACACTATTGTATGAGGAACTGCCCGTTGCTACAAGCAACGCATATTAACATTCAAGTTTTATAGTCGTGGTGTGCAGTTTGGTATGTTGGCGAGGAAGAACTAAAGCCTGGCAAATTATTCTCGGCATCATCTATTTATCCATAAAAAGGAAAATCAGATTTATCGCTTTAATCGCGACACCTAGTTAAACTAACATCTAAACCGACCACATGACCTTAAAAAAAAATCTGAAAAAACATCCAATCTGACCACTTAACTATCAAGTACTACCATTATGGACTTGGCGGAGCGAAAAAATCTCGTTTTCAAATTATGGGTTTCATACCCGTATGTACGAAAAACCCTGATATACAAGGCTTTTTTATTCACTCACTTCTCACCCTTGACATCAATGTGACGCACTCCACGTGTGTTTTGATAGAAAGATGATACTAATTGGCGTTGATTATCCTTTTTGCGTAAAAGTAACCCCCTTTTATATAGGGGGTAGTCGTCTAGCCAAGAATAGCGGTTGCGTTTTCTATTGTTTCAAATTCGTCTGCCTGATTGACGGACAGGCTGATTATATTCTGACCGTGGAAATTCCCTTGTATATAAACAATTGCGCCGGTCTCATCTGTTGTTATGTGTAGCTCTTCAAAATGATAAGTGTTTTCCCTCTCTTCATAACGGCTGGAAAGGGTATATCCGGATAAATCTACGTCGCCAACAGCGCTTCCAATTTTGATATTATGATTAGTACGAGGAATAATAATCCGAAGAATAAAGATTTTTGTATGATTTGTCCTCCAATCAATGACCGACAGCTTTGTTGTAACCCCAAGTATCTCGGGGTTACAACAAATGTTCCCAATCCCGCCTACCACATAGAATCCGAATAACCGTAACGGTTTCATCTTTTTCAGATATCACATAAAAAGCGATATAATTTTCCACAATCAGCTTGCGAATCCCCTGGGCGGCAAGACGTTCGTCTGTTACC
>DASRMZ010000054.1:0-3016 GCA_035647675.1 Thermoclostridium sp.
ATAGTAGTGGTCTTGCCTACCCCTGTAGGTCCTAAAAGCATGACAACAGTAGGTTTCCCATCGTCACGAAAACTTATAGTTTCAGATTGACCCAATAGTTCCTTTATTGTTCTTTTTGCAACATCTTTTATTTCGTCATAATTGCATGGTTCTTTAATTACTTGTTTAATTTTCTCCACCATTTTGTCAATTATTTCGGGCTCAATTTCATTATCTATTAACTCTTTTGTAATTAAAGAATATACATCACTTGCAATTACAGGAGCTTCACTCGTTGTTGAAGTATAATAGTTAAATAATGATGAGAATTCTGAATCTTCTTTTTCATCAACACTTACCTTTGGTTTGTCAACTTCTTTCGCGCGATCCTGATTATGTTGACTGCTTACACTGGTACAAATGCGTTCTAACATCGCTTCCATCTGTTCGAGGCGGTTTTCAAGTAAATTTATCTTCTTTTGTTCTTCAGTAAGCTCAACAATTTTTGGTGGCTGAGGGGCTTTCTTTATTGATCCATAATTGTTATCAACAGCTGCTAAAACCTCTGTAACTGGTTTAGAAAAAAGACCTTTTATTCCTTTTCTTCTTACCTTTCGAGTGTTTAGTATAATGGCCTCGCTCCCTAAATCCATCTTTACTTTTAACATTGCCTCCTGGGCATCTTTACCCGTATACCGACGAATTCGCATGTTTCCTCCGTAATCACAATAATTTTGTCTTAACTATTGAGCATTTTGTGATGTCTTTATTTTGCGTCACTTTGTACAAAATATTGGGGTATGCATGAGAGTTTGCCACCGCATAATGTACAGCAAATATATAAGGCTACATCACAAAAACCTTTATTTAATATGATACCATTCCAACGGATCTCACTTCTGTTGAGGGCTCCAACTCATTATAAGATAAAACCACAAGGCCAGGAATGGATTGTTCGGTAAGTCTTTTAAAGTATAAACGCACCATGGGTGAAGCAAGTACTATAGGCTGTTTGCCAAATTGTGTAATTTTTTCAATAAGTGTTGATAAGTTTTTCAATATTTTATTTGTAACGGAAGGCTCAATAGCTAAATATGAGCCCACTTCGGTTTTTTGCACTGAATCTAAGATCATTCGTTCTAATTCGGGGTCTAAAGTTATTACATCTGAATTGTCTGGTGTAATAAATGCAGTGGATATTGCTCTTCCAAGTCCTTGCCTGACATATTCAGTGAGCACATCGGCCTCCCTTGTAAAAGAAGCATAATCTGAAAGAGTTTCAAGAATGGTTACAAGATCTCGAATGGATACACTCTCACGAAGCAAATTGCACAAAACCTTTTGCACCTCTCCAAGGCTGAGCTGCTTGGGTACTAGATCCTCTACAACAGCAGGGTAAGATGTTTTTACATTGTCTAATAGTGTCTGTACATCTTGACGACTGAGAAGCTCATGAGCATACCTTTTTATTACTTCTGTCATGTGAGTAGAAATAACAGATGGAGGGTCTACAACGGTGTATCCCAACATCTCTGCACGATCGCGCTGGTTTTCATTAATCCACAATGCCGGCAACCCAAAAGCTGGTTCTTGAGTGGGTATTCCATCTATTTCATCCTCTGCCGTTCCCGGGTTCATAGCCATAAAATGATCCATCAAAAGCTCACCCGATGCAACATCCACTCCCTTTATTTTAACAACATATTGGTTTGGGTTTAACTGTATATTATCACGAAGGCGGATAACTGGAACAATCATACCAAGCTCCAGAGCCAATTGCCTGCGTATCATTACAACTCTATCTAAAAGATCGCCACCTTGATTAACATCTGCTAATGGAATAACACCATAGCCAAATTCTAGCTCTATAGGATCGACATGAAGTAGGGATATAACATTTTCAGGCTTTCTGATTTCCTCAACCTGCTGTTCCTCTATATCGGTTTCATCTTTTTTAAGCATTTCTTTCTCCTCGCCTTGAATACGACTACCCAGAAAGACTAAAAAGGCAGCTACAATTATCATAAAGAACCTTCCTATGATAAATGTCATCGCTAAGCATGCTACAGCAGCTGCATACATTACCTTGGGATTTGAAAATAACTGAGTAACTATTTCTTCCGACAATTCATTATCCGAGGCCGACCTTGTTACAATAATTCCCGTTGCAAATGAAATGAGAAGAGCCGGTATTTGGCTTACTAGGCCATCACCTATAGTCAAAATTGTGTAAATTCCCAAAATATCAAGGGCAGAAGCACCGGGATCGACAATCATTCCCATAATAAATCCACCGATAATATTCAGTGCAGTAGTGATAAAACCAAAAATGGCATCATTTTTTATAAATTTACTTGCACCATCCATGGATCCATAAAAATCCGCTTCGCGCTGTATATCTAGACGTCTTCCTCTTGCTTGACTCTCGCTAATTAATCCAGAATTTAAGTCTGCGTCTATAGCCATTTGTTTTCCTGGCATTGCATCAAGTGTAAACCTAGCAGAAACTTCTGCCACACGCTCTGCACCTTTCGTTATTACTAGGAATTGAACTATCATAATAACAAGAAAGATTATTGCGCCTACTACAATATTGTTTCCTCCAACAAATTTACCAAAGTTTTCAATGACCTTACCTGCGTTTCCTTGCCCTATAATGAGCCTTGTTGAAGCGACGTTCATCGCAACTCTAAACAGCGTTGTGAAGAGTATTAACGTTGGAAAAGAAGACATTTCTAAAGTGCTTTTAGCATATATTGAGTTTAAAAGTATAATAATTGAAAGGGTTATATTTAATATAAGGAGTACGTCCATTAAAAAAATTGGCAGAGGGACCAATATAACCAATATAATAGCAACTGCCCATATTGCAATGGCAATACTCTTAAATTTCATATCCTTCCTCCATTTTTCTTAACTTTTCATTTGTATTACAAATTTTAATTTTATTTTACATGAATTCTCAATAATAAACAAGATGTGACACTGAAATTTCAATATATTTCTCTTATTTTGTTACAGTTCACTCCATTAATAT
>DASRMZ010000055.1:0-6287 GCA_035647675.1 Thermoclostridium sp.
TAGTAATATATTGATACAAACCTTCCTTGTGGGGGGCATCCAGCTTGGATGCAAGTACTGCAGCAAGTGCTGTTTCCTTAAGTATCATATCAGTATCATCAGAATTATTTACACGAATATAAGGTTTTTTGTCTTCTAAAACAGGTACAACTTCAGTGTCATAAATGCTTTGAGCCATTATAGTTTCACCAATAGTATCAAATGCAAGAGCAAGGTAGATTTTATCTTTAAATGTAAGGTTACTTACCCCTGCTGCTTCTTTTAAGTCAAGCAATACAGGCTCTCCCATAACAGCAAGACCATATAGAGCTGGTGCACTAACTCGACCTGGTTCTGCAAAAATAAGTGAGTAGAAATACTGTTTTAACCTTTCAGAGCCTGCTTCATCTTTCAGTATTGTGGACAGCAGCGCTGATAATTCAACATCACTTTCAGAATAAGGAAGGATGCCGTAGCCACCATCATCCCTCTGGTATTGACTTAGCTCAACGTCAATTACTTCAAATGGCTTAGTTCTATCAGGGGATATCTTATCCAACAGTTCATTGGCTTTGTATGAAACATATTTTTGGTCAAGTCTACTACCACCACTATAAGCTAAATTATATAAGGCTGGTAGAAGTTTGCCACGACCTTCGTCGGTGAAAATTAATGTTGTAAGACCTGTTTTGCCACCAGTTAAACCCATATTAACTTTAAGTGTATCAGCTACAGCCGTTTCTATCTCATGGTAAGTATTCAAAACTTGAATAGTTCTTCTTATACCGTCAGATAATCCGCTTTCGCTTATTGCTTTAATATCAATATCGTAAACACCTAAGTCTAGCTCCCAGAGCGGAATATTGGTACGTTCAAATGCTTTACCTTGTACAGTCTGGATGAACTCAGGATTTTGGTCACAAGTAATCTGATAATTGACTATTTCACCTTCTGTTAAGTCATTTCCATAGCTTGACACACCAATGTATGGAAAGTCGTATTTTAGGTAAGTGGTGTTCATACTGTCATTTATAAAGAACGGTAGAGTTACTTTCAATGATGCTTCATCCGTCCCACCGTATAAATCCGAGGATATTCCAGCAAGCGTTACATGCCATGATGTGACGTTGTCCGGTAGTTTGAACGACAATGTACCTGTTCCATATTCATCTAATACTATTGTTTTAAATAGTGCGGTGTCCCTAAAGTCGCTTCTTACTTGGACTTCGCTCATTGCGGCTGTATTAGCTGTAGCTGCACCATCAAAGCTTACAGCCATATCTGATTTTGCCATCTCTGGCTCTGGGGTAGCAGCATTTCCGAAATCTCTTCCTCCAGCTCCTGCAACTGCATCATCCTTTACTGAATAATTAGAGCCCATTTGATGGGTGGAATGTGAGTATCCAAGTCCACTATTAAGCCATTGATAAAGGCTACCCAAAACATCAACATAATAATTAGATATCTCAAGCATGGCTTCATCCATAAGTGCAAGGTTTATACGTGCAGGTATTGGATTTTTGTTCTCATCCACTGCTGTGATATTTATTGTCACAATATCGCCAGGACGATAAGCTTCTCTATCTGCCTTCATTTCGATATCTATTTTCTTTTCATCAGTATCATATCTTATGTTTCGTGAGCCAGCTTTTACATAACTATTACCGTTAAAGTAAACGGCTGTTACATAGAAGTTTGGCACTTTATCTGCGTCAAAGCTAGTCTTGTATTCAGCGCTATTTTGAACCTTATAATCTGTGATTCCATTTTGTGCTTCAATAAATAAAACGGATTTTGCATCGGCATCCTTTTCATTGTTTTTAAGGGTGACCGTCACTTCATCACCAGTACGATATTTGTCTTTATCTGATTCGAGATGGTACCAGTCGTACTCATCACCCATGCCAATATAATTGTGGCTCGATAAGTAGACCTCTCGAGTCATAATCCTGCCATTACCATCATGCCATATTAGTTCAGCAGTATAATATCCTGTGGTAGGGTCCTTGAGGTCAAAGGTTTGTGAGCCTAAACCAGTTTCATCAGTTTTAAATGAAAAACCTTGGATCTTTTTGGTGCGTTCTTCATAACGGTAACGTTTTCTGACTACCTTATTGATATAGTCATATTCCTCACCGTCCTCTATCTTCTCATAATAGTGATAAATGATGGTACCTGACAGTTTTTTAAATGTAACAGGGTCACCCAAAAAATCTGTGCTGTAGTCATCATCTGTTTCGGGATCATTAATCTTATCAAGGTTTATCTTATTAAGCTTGGCTCCCAAGGTTGTTTTTCCAGATTTATCGGTGTTGGAAGTAAAGGTTGCGTTGATATCATTGATAAATACACGAACATCTTCACGACCACTAATCATACCGCTTTCCGGTAGGGAGGCAGTTGCGTTTAGGTGAACTCTGCGCTCGCCTTGGGCAGTACTATCATCGGTGGTGGCTGTGAACGGAATAATTATTTTTCCGCTAGCACCGGTATTCACAGTTTCATTTCTACTTTCAAAAGGATTTCCACGTAAATTATTTGAAACATCGAGAAATGGAAGGGGTGTTCCATCGAAAAATGCAGGTGTTACAATGAAGTTCACCGATTCATCAAGGAAGATTGCATTTTTATCCTTCTCAACAGTCATTTTGTATGCCGGTTTAACATAATTTTCAACGCTTATATAATGGCTATTGATAATATTTTCACCCGATTTTATTGTAATTTGATAACCGCCAGGTGATAGCTGTGGAAGATTGAAGCTACCTTCAAAGAACCCACTATCGGTCGATACTTTTGTAAAGACAAGAGGCTTTTGGATGCTTGGTAGAAAATATTGCAGCATTCTTGCGCCAGGCATTCCCCAATAGTTTCCTTGTGCAATTTCCACTGTAATGTCCTCAGGAGCTGGTGCGTCTGTGCGATCCTTTAAATACCCCCAGAACTGAACCTGATCATCGGGTTTATAAAGGCTTCTGTCTGTTTGGAAATACCGCCAGTAACTATTTTGGGAATCGTAGTCCTCACGGTATGTTCTATATCTGTTATTAATTAATATCAGTTCGTCGGTGACTTTGTTGATAGTGAAGTAATTAAGCTTATTTACGCCCATTTCGTCGGGTTCATCTACTATCGTTTCAAATGTAACGACTCCAGCTTCATTGGTGGTATAGGTTTTGCTTTCATCGTTAATTGTCACTTTTGCACCTTGCACTGGTTTTCCTGTACGTATATTGTTCACCCAGAAAAGAGTCTGTGTATCGCTTTGTGTAAAGTAAGCAGATATATCTGTTATTTGAACAAGCGCTTGTGCAGTAAGCCCGTTGTAAGTGCTCTCAACAATATAAAATCCTTTTTGAAGAGCTTCGGGTGCTGATAAATAGCGTTCTTGCCATTGTGTCATATCAAAGGTTTGATCAAAGGATACAACCTCCAAAAGGCTTTTAGTATCAATTAAACCATCCTCTATACTTGCGTATGCCCAATAAGGTCTTTCATATGTGGATTTTACAGCATCTATGAAGTTTTCTGAACTGTTAAACTTATAGATTGAAGTGCTAACAACAGCTTGCTTTATACTGCGATCAGCAGAGTAAATATTTATTGGAAGTAAGGGTGCATCCTTACTTGAAAATTCTATCATGGAATATCCAAAGGATAGACTCCCCTTATACTCAACCTCTTTGATGTCTTCCGGTGCTGTTTCAAATGCAAAAACATAATCTTTCTCAAGCTTCTGTTTAGTGTCGTTAAGAGGTAGGCCTTTTTTTATTGTTATTGTATATATTGTTCCGGGTTCAAGTCTTTTCGGGATGAATACTGCTGTGTAGCCGTTGCTTTCAAAGCGCCCTGCTACATGGGGTGATATTTGAAAGTATTTATCAACATCCCCAAAGTCTTTATGACTAAAGTAAATTTCTATTCCACTGTTCACAGGTATATAGTTTGACTGATGGGCAGGTAATGTGCCCAAAATAGTGAAATCCCTTTGCGTTTGAAAGGTCCAAGACACAGTTTTATTTTCGGTTGTAGTGAGTATGAAAGTGTAAAGACTGTTTTCTTCAAGATCATTTTTAACTTTTACAAGGAATTCTTTTTCGTTGTTTTGAGTGACTTCTATTTGAATGTCACCAAGAAGTCTTAGCATTTCGATTATTTGCTCTTGGCTATAGCTGTCCTTTGTTTTTAAGATAAAATCAGTATCAACGTTTATGCCAGAGGCATCGGAAGATACAGGTGTTAGCATGAAGCCATTCCTATACTCTTGGGCATATGATGTAGTTATTGGGTTGGTAACCCAAAACACTGCGGTAATGAGTGTAAATGCAAGTAGTATTGCAATAGATTTCTTCATTATATTTACCCCCTATGATTAATTTCATAATATTCGATACTCATTAATTTTGGTCACACTCTATTGACGGTAACTACAGATGAATAGTTCCATATATTACATTACACATATTCATAAAAATTGCATTATTAAGTAGCGGGGGATTCGGGTGCTCTTGTTGACGTCATTATTTTACACAAAAGAACTGCCCTCCTGTGTAACGCACAAAAGAACAGTCCCCCTGGTGTAAGCGTTGTATAATGTTAGTAGCTATAGCGGATTACATTCCAGCTATGTTTTGGTAGCACAATGTCACCTGTAGGTGCCTTTGTTTCTGGCAAAACTCTATTAGGATCATCTGCAGTATTGTATGCTTTAAGGTCATCGCTTTTCATTGTTATATGTTCAATATGCTTTAATTTACCATATCCCGTAATGTCTATATCAAGCTCAACCTCTTGATCAAGGGATCTGTTTACTGCAAATACCGTTATTTCACGGATTTGTTCATTTGCGACAGTCAATGCTTCAATATAAGGAGCATCACCATATTTACCCGCTTCGTACTTGTCACAGTCTACTACTGTTTGCAGGCTCACACCCCTACCAAATTGAGATGCATGCATAAAGGGATAGAAAATGGTCTGCACCCAGGACCTACCGCCAGTTTCGGTCATAATTGGTGCAATTACGTTAACAAGCTGTGCTAAACATGCCATTTTTACTCTATCTGCATGGCGTAGCATGGTGATAAGAAGACAACCCACCACAAGAGCATCCTCAAAGTTATATATATCTTCAAGCTGTGGAGGAGCTACAGTCCATTTTTCGATCTCCTTATCTTGTTCATTGGAATGAAACCATACATTCCACTCATCGAAGGAGAGATACATAGTCTTCGATGAACGCTTACGCTGTTTAACAACGTCACAGATTGCCACAACTGTCTTAATAAATTGGTCCATATCCAGTGAGCAGGCAAGATACTCTTTAGTATTATTGCTTCTATTACCATAATAATTATGGAGCGATATATAATCAACATGGTCGTATGTGTGATCAAGGACGGTCTCTTCCCATGAGATAAACGTTTCCATTTCTGAATGTGAACTGCCGCATGCAACTAGTTCGATGGAAGGATCAACAAGCTTCATAACCTTTGCTGTCTCTGCTGCTAGGCGTCCATATTCCTGTGCTGTTTTATGCCCGATTTGCCAAGGACCATCCATCTCGTTGCCCAGACACCAGTACTTAACATCGAAGGGCTCTTCATAACCATTTTTACGTCTAAGATCGCTATACTTTGTACCGCCTGGGAAATTACAATATTCAAGGAAGTTTTTTGCGTCTTCAACGCCTCTAGTACCTAAATTTACTGCAAGCATCGTTTCAGTTTCGGCACGTTTTGCCCATTCTTGAAACTCATCTATTCCCACAGTGTTAGGCTCAATTGTCTGCCAAGCAAGTTCAAGCTGCCTAGGTCTGTCTTCTTGCTTACCTATTCCGTCCTCCCAACGATAACCTGAAACAAAGTTTCCTCCAGGATAACGTACTACAGGTACGCCCAGTTTTTTAACCAGTTCAATTACATCTGTACGAAAACCCATATCATCTGCGCTGGGATGGTCAGGATCATAAATTCCGCCATATACCGCCCGCCCAAGATGTTCAATAAATGAACCGTAAACTCGGCGGTCAATTTCTCCAATTGGAAACCTTTTGTCTGAATAAATACTTGCTTTCATGCTTTTTTCCTCCAATTTAAAATAATAATTTATGGGTGTTTTATGGTGAAAAATATTCTGAGTTCTGCTGTGTAATGTATTGTGCAGAGAATATTTGTTAGGGCATTTTTAGATGTAACATCGTAAAAGCCTTTATAGAGATTACTTCGTAAAAGGTCTTTAAAAAGCGTTCTGTGTGCTTATTTAAGATATTACCATTTGGTTTTAAATACAAATTTTTTAATACAAAT
>DASRMZ010000056.1:0-5038 GCA_035647675.1 Thermoclostridium sp.
CTACATTCATACTTATCAAATTTATTACATTTATGTATCATAAATGTAAGTTGTTAGCCTCTCAGCCATTTGTTTTACATATTTGACAGCTTCTGATACAATTTTTATCTTAATCGTTTGTAATATACCATATGTTTGCCATGATTTATTAAACTAATAAAATTCAAGCTTATGTACAAATTTTTTAATCTTAATAAGATAAATTTGCTGTTAGCAATATTTTTATGTTGTGGACAGATTGTCTTAGCTCAAAAAGTTTCTGTTAATTCCACCATCGTGGACATCACAAATGAACCGATTATAGGGGCGACTATTCTTGAAAAAGGCACTTCAAATGGTACTGTCTCCGATTATGACGGTAATTTTACTCTTGATGTAGGTGTTGAAAACACTATTCAAATTAGTTATGTAGGGTATATTTCTATTGAACTAAATGTAAACAATGTGCCAAATTTAATTGTAATGCATGAAGATGAAGCAACTCTTGATGAAGTTATAGTTACAGGCTATACTACTCAACGTAAAGCAGATCTAACTGGTGCGGTTTCTGTTGTTGATGTTGATGATATGATGTCTGTTTCTGAGAATAATCCAATGAAAGCGCTTCAGGGACGTGTGGCAGGAATGAATGTTAGTGCAGATGGCAATCCTAGTGGGGCTGCCACAATACGTATTCGAGGTATAGGCACACTCAATAACAATGATCCACTTTACATCATTGATGGTATGCCCTCTAAATCAGGCATGCATGAACTTAACTCAAACGACATTGAAAGTATTCAGGTTTTGAAAGATGCTTCATCGGCAAGTATTTATGGTTCTCGAGCAGCAAATGGAGTAATTATAATTACAACTAAACAGGGAAAACTGGGCAGAATTAAGGTTAATTTTGACTCATATCTTACAGCATCATTCTATAGCAATCGTTTGGAAACTCTTAATGCTAAAGAATATGGACAAACTCTTTGGCAAGCTAATATTAACGGAGGAAATGACCCCAACAATAATAATATTGGCTATCAATTTGAATGGAATCACGATAATGATGGTAACCCCTCTCTGAATAATATATTTCTACCAAAATACCTTGATGATAAGCACACCATGTATTCGAGTGACACCGATTGGTTTGATGAGGTTTCAAGAACAGGAATAATGCAATCCTACAACATGTCAATTAGCAACGGCACTGAAAATGGAAACTACTTTTTTTCCTTAGGATACTTCGACAATAAGGGAACAATTAAACATTCAAACTTCAATCGTATTTCAGCTCGTATAAATAGCGATTATAAACTGCTTGATGGTATGATTACTATAGGTGAAAATTTCACTCTCAACCATACTTCAGAACTTCAAGCGCCAGGCGATGTCCTCGATTTATCACTTAAAGCGATGCCAACGATACCTGTGCACACTATTGATGGAAAGGGTTGGGGAGGTCCAGTAAAAGGGATGAACGACCGCCAAAACCCTGTAAGGTTGATTACTGATAATAAAGATAATCCATACCGCTATTGGCGTACTTTTGGTAATGCATTTATTGATCTTGAACCTATAAAAGAACTCCATTTTCGTACAAGCTTTGGTGTTGATTATGGCAACTTTTATAAAAGATACATGCAAAAAACGTATACTTCTGGTTTTTTGAATAATAAAATAAGTGCCGTAAATTTAGAGCAAAGTCACTGGATGAAGTGGAATTGGACAAATACAGTAACTTACCAAAAAACAATTGATAAGCATGTTTTTGATTTGCTTGGAGGTTCAGAAATGTATCGCCAATCAGACATTTTTTTCAATGCATATACATCAGGCGAAAATGCTTTTGTTCTTGAAACGCCCGAGTATATGTGGCCGAGTGTAAGTACTGGAAAAGCTCAAGTGGGTGGTGGTCAAACTGGATATTCATTGCTCTCATTTTTTGGCAAGGCTAATTATGTTTATGATAATCGATATTTGGCATCAGTTACCCTTCGCCGTGACGGATCTTCACGTTTTGGAAAAAACAACCGATGGGGAACTTTTCCTGCATTTTCAGTAGGGTGGCGTCTTTCTGAAGAGGGTTTTATGGAGAATACAAAAAATATCATTTCTGATTTAAAACTGCGTGCTGGATGGGGACAAACAGGTAATCAAGAAATTGACAACTATTCTATTTATACTATTTATGTGCCCGATTATGGAGTAGGTGACCCCACCTGGGATATTGTTAACGGTACGGCTTATGACATAACTGGAAACGGTTCAGGAACACTCCCAGCAGGATTCAGAAAAATTCAATCTGGCAATGATAATCTCAAATGGGAAACTACTACGCAAACTAATATTGGTATTGATTATGCTTTTTTGAACAATTCAATTTATGGCTCAGCAGAATACTATATTAAGGATACAAAAGATATTCTAATCAATCCTGCTTATCTTGGTGTGGTGGGTGAAGGCGGCAACAGCTGGGCAAATGGAGCATCGATGGAGAATAAAGGTGTTGAGTTCCTAGTTGGATATAGAAATACTACTAGCTATGGATTGAAGTTTGATATAACTGCAAATATATCAGGATTCAGAAATAAAGTAACACACTTACCTGAGGATGTTGAAAATTCATATGGTGGACGTGCTGGTGACAATATTCTTGGTCATCCTTACGGATCATTCTATGGTTATGTTGCCGACGGCATTTTTAAAACACAAGATGAAGTTGATGCTCATGTAATACAGGAAGGAAAAGCAGTAGGGAGAATACGTTATAAAAATGTATATGATGAAGATGGTAAGGGTGAGATTAATTCAATGGATCAAACATGGATTGGCAAACCTTATCCCGATTTTTCTTATGGTTTAAATATCAATTTAGAATATAAAAATATTGATTTGAATATATTCTTTCAAGGTGTTCAAGGTGTGGATATAATTAATGGTGTAAAATACCAAACCGACTTCTGGAGTGTAGATGACATAAACTCAAACAAAGGAAGACGATTGTTAGATGCTTTCCATCCAATAACAAATCCTGATTCTAACATCCCAATGTTGCAGAATACCAGTACGAATGATGAGGGAAGATTCTCAACTTACTTTGTGGAGAATGGTTCGCACATAAAAATGCGTAATATTCAGTTGGGTTATAATTTACCCTCGGCTTTTACTGATAAAGTGAAGTTAGATAGACTCCGCTTTTATATCAGTGGGCAGAATTTGTTTACTATTCATTCAAAAAACTACACAGGTGTAGATCCCGAAAATTCAGGGTTTGGTTATCCAATTCCAACGACTTGTACTATCGGATTAAATTTAACTTTTTAACACTTATAATCGATGAAAACTTATATATATATATATTCAGTTTTAATGGCAGTTTTTGTTTTCTCATCATGTTCAGATTTTCTTGATGAAAAACCTAAAAGTATACTAACACCTGGTGAAGTAAAAGAGGCCTATGAAGGTGCGCTTATTGCTGCTTACTCTGCTTTAGGAAACGATCATTATGATGCTCCCTTTAGTCTCTGGCCCTATGGTACTGTTCGTTCAGATGATGCCTATAAAGGCGGGTCTGGTGAACAAGACATATCCGTTTTCCATTTTTTTGAAGTATCGAACAATATCACTACAGAGTTTGGTGAAGTTGATAAGCTTTGGTATCAATGTTATCTTTCAATTTCAAGAGCCAATTCAGCAATTAATACCATTAATGCTGCAAACGATTTTGAAGGAAAGAACGCAAAAATTGCTGAGGCACGCTTTCTACGTGGACACTTTTATTTTTTGCTGAAAGTTCTATTCAAATACATTCCATATGTTGATGAAACTATTCCTATTGCTGATTATGGTAATGTCTCTAACACGGCACTTACAAATGATGAGCTTTGGCAAAAAATTGCCGATGATTTTCAGTTTGGTGTTGATCATCTACCTGTTAAACAAAGTGATAAGGGTAGAGCAAATAAATATGCAGCTGCAGCTTATTTAGCAAAAACATATTTGTATAAAGCTTATCGTCAGGATGATAAGGAATCAAACGCTGTGACTTCAATTAATTCTGATGATTTGCAAAAGGTTGTAAAATATGCTGACATGCTTATTTCTTCTCCGTATGGTTTGGAGGATGATTTTGGATATAATTTTTTGCCAGGAAGTTTCGAAAATGGAATAGAATCAGTTTTTGCTGTTCAGTATTCTAGTGAAGATGGAACTAAATTTGGACGAGTAAACTTCTCTGATTTGCTTTCAGTACCAATGAAGCTTGGTTGTTGCGACTTTTTAAAACCATCACAAACTTTGGTAAATGCTTTTCGTACCCAAAACGGTTTGCCGATGTTTGAAAATTACAATACAAACCAAAATGGTTATGCAGAGCAAAATGATCCTCGATTATTTCATACAGTAGCTTTACCCGGCATGCCTTACAAGTATAACGAAACGAGAATATATGAGGAAGACTGGAACCGTAACCCTAATACATATGGTGTTTATGCTTCACTAAAAGAGAATGTTGATCCAGATTGTGATTGTTTTATTGAAATGGTTCCTTTTTATACAAATACCAAGAATAGAATACTTATACGTTATGCTGATGTTTTGTTGATGAAAGCAGAGGCATTGATAGAGCTACACTCTGCAAATGAAGCTTTGCCATTGATAAATGCTGTGCGTGAAAGAGCAATAAAAAGTACTGATCTTATCTATTATGCTTCTGATAAAGTAGATGTTGCTACATATCAGAATGGGGTTAACTGTGTGTGGAATGAGGATTTTGCACGTCAAGCTTTGCGATGGGAACGACGTTTAGAGTTTGCGATGGAAAACGGACGATTCTTTGATTTGGTTCGTTGGGGTATTGCACATGATGTTATGAACAATTATTATAATGTGGAAAAATCTCGTCGATACTATTATGGTGGAGCACATTTCATTAAAAATAAACATGAATATCTGCCTATACCAGAACAGCAGATTAAATTCAGTAAATATTTATATGAGCAAAATGCAGGTTACAAATAAAAATAATAAGTATGAAAACATTAAGATATATATTATT
>DASRMZ010000057.1:0-3614 GCA_035647675.1 Thermoclostridium sp.
ATATAATATGATATCACTATTAGCTACATATGAGGAATTATTTCTATGAATACAGGCATAGCGATGATATAAACGTAAAAAGATAAATTGTATACTTAATTTTTTATGTAGTTTTGTTTGTAGGTCTATTTTTCATTTTAATTAGGGGGTGATAGATATTATCAAATTTAAAAGAATAAGAAAATGGAGATTGTTTATGGTAATCTGAAAGTACAACAAATGGCAACCAAAAGTACAAAAAGTAATTGCCGGCACTAGCTGTTTTCTGCAAGTACTTTTTCACGAAGATTGCAAGTTGTTTTTCCATAGTATTGCATCTCCATTTTCCACAATATTGCAAGCCCATTTCCCCACCATTACTCGGCAGGGAAACGGATGCATTGCAGGCAGCATTTTCTGAGCCCCACGCCCTTCTTAGTTAGTTGTCTTTATCCACTGTTCCCATTGACCGGTAAAGCTCATTAATACTTGATTCTCTCAACCGGTTGTTTTCTCCCGGGAACAAAAGAAGGTGACAGTGGTGCATGAGCCGGCCAACAAGAGCAGCGGTCATCTGTTCGTCATAAAGAACATTAACCCACCTGGAAAACTCCAAATTTGTGTTCAATATGATTGGTTTTTGTTCATGTATTTCTGACAGGTAATCAAACAGTAACTGGGCACCGGTACGATCATAAGGAACATAGCCCCACTCATCAAGAATAAGCACAGATGCCTTATTAAGCCTTTTCAGCAACGTTCCCAGTGTAGATGTCCTCTTAGCTTCTGAAAGCTGATTTACCAGTGCTGCGGTACGGTAGAATTTTACAGGAATCCCTCTTTGGCAAGCAGTGACCCCCAGTGCTGTAGAAAGAAACGTTTTACCGGTTCCCGTCCTTCCATACATGATAATATTCTTCTTTTCTTTGATAAAATCAAGTGATTGCAGGCTTTCCGGTGTCAGATCCGCAGGAAGGGTAATCTCATCGAAACGAAAACCGTCAAATGTTTTAATGGTGTAGAAGCCTGCGCCTTTAATTAGATTAGCTATCCGTTTTTGTTCGCGATTTTTAAGTTCTGTCGATAATAATTTATACAAGTATTCCTGATGTGTTTCACCTTCTGTTACCTGGGCCATTTCGGCTAGGTTGCCGCTTAATCTCAGCTTCTTGCAGCAATCTATGATTTTTTCTTCAAGCATTACGGTGTCCTCCTTTTTCTAGAAAAACATCGTATGCAATAAGATTGGTTTTCATTTGTTCTACAGCCGGTATTGCCGGGTTTAGTTCCATTAGCGGCAGCTCCGGTACATCGGAGTAAATACGCCGGTAAAGATTTTTGAGACTGTCTGCGTTAGAAGCACCATAACACAGGGCCTCATTTACTGTATAAAGAGCACTGTCAAAGCCGGTTCTATCTGTGAGTTCGGCCAGTACTTTTAATACTTTTCCTGTTTCCGTATTGGAACAATCCTCTAAAAACTGTTTCATTGCCGGTGGCATTAAATCATAAATACCGGTATATTTCAATGCACGTGGCCGCCTAGACAGCAATTTAAGGTAGGGCAGCCAGTCCATGCTTTCTTGTTTCCTATTACCGTAAAGGCGGCGATGTCTTACGATTTCTCGGTAATTTTCGTCCATAACAATAACTTCAGATGATGTCAGTTTTAAATTAACGGTCGTATTTATATGTTTAGGTGAGGTTGAATACTCGTGCATTTTTTTATTGAGATAAAATTTACCCCACTTGTTAGTAGTGACGTTCTTTCTGCCGCTTAAGTCAAATTTAATTTCCGGCAGGGAGTGACAGTGCTTTAGATCTTCCATAAAACGCTCTTCTATGGTTTCATCGTAACGATAATGTTCCCTGTCGGCATCTTCTTCACACATTTCGAGAAGCTGCCGATTAAAAACCGGAAGTGCAGTAAAACGTGGTACAGGCACAAGAAAATTGCGTCTTTGATAACCTACTTTGTTTTCCACATTGCCCTTTTCTGCTCCTGAATCGGGATTTGTAAATATGGCTTGGAAACGGTAATGTTCTTGGAAACGATTAAAGCGTTCGGTAGTTACTCGTCCGCCGCCCCGAATTATTTTTGTGACAATGGTTTTGGTGTTATCAAACCATATTTCTTTTGGCACACAGCCAATGTGACGGAATATGGTATCCAAACCTTCTAAAAGGCATTCTATGTTTTCTCCGTAAAATAGCTGCATATAGCCCTTGTTACTGTACGGGAAGGAAACTTCAAGATATTTTCCTGTTATTCTTTTACCATTTTCATAAAAATCTGCCGTGCCAAAGTCTGCCTGAGCTTCTCCCGGATGGTGCTCTAAGGGCAAAAACCCTGTTTTATCTCCGCTGAAGATCTCTTTGTGTTTTACAGAATGGTAAGCTGCTACTGTCCTATAGGAACAATTAAATCCGGGACATTCTTTTTTCAAGCGTTTAAATACTTTTGTGGCTGTGTGTCTTTGTTTGCGTGGTGCCTGCTTGTCTTCTACAAGCCACTTATCTATTACCGGCTTGTAGGGGTCTAGCTTGGGGCACAGCCGGTATTCTGATGCCGGTTTAGGGATCGGCTCGTTGAAATCTTTCTTGTCCACATACTTTTGTACTGTCTTCCAATCTAATTTCAATGCCTTTGCTATTTGGGAAATATTTTCTCCTTTCGTATAAAATCGATATCTGATATCATGTATAGTATCCATTGTAAGCATTCTCCTCTCCTCCTTGTTCGCTTTTCTCAGCTACAAGGATATAGGTTTTGGTTTCTGCTTGCAATGGATTTTGCAATACTATGGAATTTCCTATTGCAATACTCTGGAATTCTTATTTGCAACTTTCGGTAATTTTATCTTACAATAAACAAACTGATGCTTGTAATGGATGTTCGAATGCATAAATGCTACCTGTGAAAAACAAAGTCAATGCACAAACCGGTAGAAACACAGACATCTTTGTTATTTTCATAAAAATAAACCTCCTTTTGAAATTTAATAGTAAAAATCTTGATGATTAAAATAATTGTAAAAAGACAAGGGAACATTTCGTTTCACTTGTCTTATGGTAAAATAATTACTTTTTTTCTATAGACAAAGATGACAAAATCATAGGAAAGGTGCTTTTTGTACGGTCTGCCGGTTCATTAACCTACAGACGTAGTCACAGATGATAGAAAACCAGTGTTTTATTTTATATGATAGATATGCAGTATTGACGGCAACCTGTCGTCGTTGTATTCAATTATACGAATGGCATCTTCCCCCACATGCGCACTGAATTTCTGCGATTCTGCGAAATTCTCGGCATATGTATGTGCCACATAGGTTTTATCAGTCAGATCATAGACGTAGAGGCAATATGGTGCACCTCGAAAAATAAGATATTCACTATTATCCGTCTCTGCGTTTACAACCTTTTCTATACCGCCACCACCTGTATTATCGAATTCCGGAACAGCAAAATATCCCTTCGGCTGTCCGTCCTCCATTTTATATATCTTTACAATTTCTTTCGCAGGCTTGTCATACACATGCTCGGAAACAAGCAAATATTCTTCTGTTCCATAGGCATAATCAATTTTTCTTTCCATATCCATAATTTCGGTCGATACCTTGTTTGCACAGGAG
>DASRMZ010000058.1:0-6270 GCA_035647675.1 Thermoclostridium sp.
ATATGAATTAATGTATTTGGATTTTTAAAACGCACTTCTCTTATTATGTCCTCGGCTTTTTGAATGGTGCCTGTTTCGTTATTGACAAGTATAAAGCTAAGTAAAATGGTATCATCGTCAATTGCTTCTCTAACTAAATCAGGGCAAACCTGACCATTTGGCTCAACATCAAGATATGCTGGAGAAAAGCCTTCAGTCTCTAAGTATTTAAAGCACTCTAATACAGATGGATGCTCAATCTTTGTTGTAACTATTTTGCTGCCTCTTCTTTTGTTTGCACGACAGATTCCTTTAATGGCCCAATTGTTTGACTCAGTGCCACTGGAAGTAAAATAAATACATTCATCTGAAACGCTAAGTGTTTTGGCAATTATCTCTCTTGATTGTTGCACAATAATATCTGCTTCATTGCCTAATCTATGAAGAGATGAGGGATTTCCATAAAACTTTGAATATGCTTCGTTTACAGCCGAAATAACTTCAGGATATACACTAGTTGTTGCACTATTATCAAAATATATTATGTCAGGCAATGATGGCCCCCCTTTATACTGCCCGTTTTAACTCAACATCTATTTTTTTATTGTCTATTATAACAATGGCATATGACTCTTCGTCTCCACCTCGTGGATCAGATATACTCCCTGGATTTAATATTATAAAGCCTGCTCCATGAGTTACCTGGGAAACATGCGTATGCCCAAATAAAAGCAGTTGAATATTATCATTATAAGCTTTATCCTTTAGCTTCTCAAGACCCCATTTCACAGAATATCGGTGGCCATGAGTTAATAATATTCGTTGCCCTTCTACCTCCAGTACTTTTTCCATAGGTACGCTACCAATCATAAAATCGCTGTTTCCATAGACATACTCAAAACGTATGCCGGGGTACAACTCATTTAATATATATGCATCCCTGAAATAGTCTCCAAGGTGAATTACAATATCAACATCCTGGTTCTTTTTTAGCACTTTTTCCGCTAAAGTTGTATCACCATGGGTGTCACTAATAACGAGAATTTTTGTCATAATTGTGTCGTCAACTCCTGTATTACATAAGCAATATAAAATAAAGGCTTTTGTGATGTAACACCACAAAATGCTCAAGTATGAATTCTAAATTTTACTTATCAAAAATTTTTAATTAATTATATTTTACTATCATATATTGTTAATAGTTTTTGTTTTAATTTATCAAGTGCCTTAGCTCTATGGCTTATGTTATTCTTTATTTTTTCTGGCAGCTGTGCAAATGTTTTATTGTATTCAGGGACAAAAAAAATCGGATCATAGCCAAAACCTTCATCTCCTGCAGGTTTTTCAGATATAATCCCTTCTATCGAACCATTTACTGTAAAATTAATTTTTTCTGAAACAAAAGCTATTGAACAGACAAACCTAGCTGTTCTATCCTTTTTATCAACACCTACTAAAAGCTCTAATATTTTTTTATTTTTTTCTTCTTGGCTTATATTATTCCCACCAAATCGGGCAGTGTATACACCTGGTGCCCCATTTAAAAAATCAATTTCAAGTCCGCTATCATCGGCTAATACCGACCCATTTACAAGCTTACTTAAACTATTAGCTTTTATTAATGCATTTTCACAAAAAGCTGTCCCTGTTTCATCAAACTTAATATCATACCCTTCGTCCTTCATAGATACAACATTTAGCGGGAGTTCCTTTAATATAGCTTTTATTTCAATTATTTTGCCTATATTACCAGATGCAATAACTAGTTTGTTCATATCTATTTATCATTTAAATCCTTCCAATAAAACATTCTTTTGCAATGAGATCAACTCAGATATCCCTTTTTCAGAAACGTCCAATAAACGATTCATAGAATCACGGGTAAATGGAGCTAATTCACCAGTAGCTTGAACTTCAATCAGCTCTCCTGAATCGGTCATAACAACATTCATATCCACAGTTGCATTTGAATCCTCTTCATAACATAAATCTAGCAATTCGCTATCTTTAACAATTCCAACACTAATAGCTGCAACAAAGTCTCGGATGGGGATTTCGGAAATCAATTTTTTATCCACAAGAAAACTACATGCGTCCATCAATGCAACAAAGCTGCCTGTTATAGATGCTGTCCTTGTACCCCCGTCTGCTTGAATAACATCACAGTCGATAACGATGGTACGCTCTCCAAGAATTTTAAGATCAATAACAGAACGTAATGAGCGTCCAATTAACCGTTGGATTTCGCTGGTTCTTCCATTTAACTTTAGTCTGTTTATATCTCTAATGTTTCTTGTATGGGTTGACCTTGGAAGCATGCTATATTCAGCAGTTACCCATCCTTCACCCGAACCTTTTTTAAAAGGAGGAACTTTTTCATCAACAGATGCAGTGCATATTACCTTGGTGTTACCAAACTCTATTAATACAGAACCTTCGGCATGAGTAATGTAATTTCTCGTGATATTTACTTTTCTTAATTCATTATTTTTACGTCCGTCTATTCGTTGCATAATTTTTTCCTTTCTTATTTAACAAAATAAACAATTTAACATTACAAAACCCAGTAGCTCCCATTGGCTTAATCATTTGAGTTCAGGTGTTTTATACATATGCTATAAGAGCATTTATAAAGACTATCCAATATCAAATATTTAAACCCTGTTGTTCTATAGCTGCACCTTCAGCTATTTTTATAACCACTATCCTATGTCAAATACTTAAACCCTGTTGTCAAAATTCCTATTATTTATATTTTGAGTGAATCTCACTAATAATACTCATCATACATAGTACCATAATAAAAACAATAAAAAAATCAAAAGAATACATGAATTCCTTCGATTTTTTTAGATAATTTTTATATATAATTCATCAATATTGCTATGTAACACTGCAAAATGCGCATATACTATACAGCAGAACAAGCATTACAAATTACGCATATACCCATACAGCAGAACGAATATTACAAACCACGCATATACCATACGGCGGAACAAGCACTAAAAATACGTTCATATACCATATAGTAGGACAAACATTACAACTACAGTAGAACAAACACTATAAATAAGTACTATACAATATAATATGTACTATTTAGACACTATCTTTAATATACTCTCACACAAGGATTCAGCAGCCTTTTGCCTATATGCTTCAGTATCTAATTTAGCCAATTCATCGTCATTTGTAAGGCAGCCTATTTCAACAAGTACTGCAGGCATTTTTGTTTTCTTTATCACAACGTAATTTGCTGGTTTTACACCAAGATCGGCACTACCAAGGTTTTTAAGTAGATCATTTTGGATAATTGTAGCATACTCTTTGCCTGCGTAACTACCGGTGTAAAAGAAAGTCATAGTGCCATGCATTGCTTTAAATAAAGCATTGTTATGTATACTAATGAAAACATCCGCGCCCCAATCATTAGCCATCTGGGCTCTTTCATCAAGACCTACAAATACTTCTGTTGAACGTGTTAATTTATAATTGACACCCTTTTCCTTTAGCAGCTTTTCAAGCCTTAGAGTGATGTCAAGGTTATACCACTTCTCATCCTTACCATAAACAGCCCCTGGATCTGAGCCACCGTGACCGGCATCTATCACAACCAGCTTTCCTGTTGGTTGGGGCAAAGGCGTATCTTCGTGCTCGGGTTTTACTCCTATATCTGTATCTGGTGTTGGGTACTTGTCAGGCTCGGTTACCCCACTGCTTCCCCCACCATTATTTGATTCTATAATAGCTTCATTGTTGGAATCGGTAAATTTAAACCTATACTGTGCTTCAGGATTTTCATGGTTAATAAGAAGAAAAGCCGTCTTTCCAGAGGTCACAGTTTGTATTGATTTTATTGTGCTGTCGCCCACTTCAAGCTTACCGCCACCTAAATCAATAATTCTATTTGGAAAAACAAAGGTATATGTATTCGAGTTTTTGTCTTTTTCAATGATGATGTCGTCCAAGTTGTCTTTGATTTTATCGCGCAAGCCTTCTCCAGTGAGCCTTATTACGCCCTGACTTGCATCATCTATCAGCGTCATATTTTTTATTCCTGAATATGAAAGTATTACGGATATTCTGTTTTTATTTTTAACGGCTTCAAAATTTACATTATCAGGAACCTCTAATACAATTCTTGCAGTTGTTTTATCAAATTGACCGGTACGTATTTTTGAATACAGCCTCCCTGATGGAGAATTCACTTCTTTTGATTCTATAATATTTTGATCTATATCAATAACTACCCTTGTAGGGTTACTTAACCTATATACATTGTAATCATTAAGCTCTAATGCTTCAATAATAATGCGATCTGAACCTGCAACATACGAAATCGTACCTGTACGGTCACCATCCCCACGGTTAGCAAGCTCGCCAGTAGATGGAGCTGGAGTGGGTGTAGGTGTTGCCTTAGGCTCTGAGGGCTTAGTGACAGGTGTAGGAGTAGGCTTTATCGGTGTTGGGGTAGGTCTTACAGGTTTGGGCGTTACTGTAGGTACTTCAGCAAAAATTGGAGAATTGCTTAATACTATTTTTGTTCCATTATCTTCGCTTTGTACAATTGCCCATTTCAAATCATCTCTTGCCGAGATTCTTATGCTTACTTGTTTATGTAGATTGCTAGATGTAGATATTATTCCATGTAACAAAGGGTTACCCGGAAGAATTTCAGTTTTATAGCTGCTATTTAACGGCATATTTATTTGTAATATTTTTTCAATATCACGATACTCAACCTTATACTGATTGGCGTTATTTTGAATCTCTTTTTGTAAATTAACACCATCAAGCCACACTATGCACTGTTCACCATCCATTGTGTAGTGCAAAGCACCGCTACCAACTTTCTTTCCAGGAGCAGGTGTTATGCTTGGGGTTATTGGTGCGGGGGTTGGCTTTGCTGCCTCAGAAGGCGCAGGCTTAGGAGCTTGTGTAGGCTTTGGACTCGGGTTTTGTGTAGGTACAGGCGTTGGCTCGGGTGCTTTAGTTGGAGCTGGGGTGTTTGTAGTCTGACCAGAGTTAGTTTTGCCTGAGGTAATAGTTATTTTTATACCATTTGAAGCTATGTCCACATTATATTTAGGATTATGATTAATCTCCACTACAATATTTGAAGTATTTGTTTTTCCATCTACTTGAGCATAGCGAATTTGCTGAATTGACCCTGAATAAACATCAAGCTTGCCAGGTACTTCAATATTGGCATTCCCAAATTGAACACACAATCTATGATGGGGGTTATTATCCATAGGTGCCAATACATAGTGATTTGATATCGTATTTGCGTCTGTTTCTATAAGAATAATTTCATTACCATTATCAGTATAATATGATATTTTATCTACAGTGCCTGAAACATTGGATTCTTTCACTATTGCGGTGTTTTCTTCTTTACCATTCCATTGGATAGTTAATGTTTTACTTTCATCCTTAGCAGCAGTGGTAAACCCAAAGTATCCGGCTGTTAAGGTTAAAGGAACCATTGTATTACCGTTAATTGTGGCAACTGGTAAATCAGTATCTACTTTCACTCCATTTGTATAAATGGCTTGATTATTAGCATTAAAATCCATTCTGTTTGAACCAGACTGGACATATGCTGTTCCACTATTGTCATCGTACCCTACTGTCATACCAAGGTAATTGCTAAAAACTTCTCTTAAGGGTACATATGCAAACCCTGAAATGACCACACATGGAGTTTGTGTTGGAATCCATACACCGTTCAATTCAAGGTTGTATACACTTGCTGTGTAATTTGTCTTATTACCTGAGATATTTATAGTTATTCCTTGACCGATGGAAATAGTAGATAACAATAAAGATAGAATAAAAATAAAAACTAAAGTCGTCAAAAGTCTTTTCATGCCTTATCCCCCAAATGCTTATCATATGTGTGATATTTCTGTGTTATATATTTCGGCATTTTCAGACATTTTGCTAATGTTAAGTTTAACAATTTAATAAAATAGTAATATATACTTTTCAAACTTGACTAAAGGCTCTTGCAGCGTAGTCCTCACTATTTATAGGTAACTAGAGATATAGGTGTGCAATAACGGAAACGACGCTTCATTAGCAAGAGCTGTATAGTTCGGCTTGCCCATCCCGGGGGCATGCTTCAGGTGATTTGTTTCCTTTGCTGCAAAAGCACTAAATCTAATACATCGCCTTAAATTGCGCAAGACTCTAAGTGAGTGGTCAAAGGCTCATGGATTGCTCATTATCACGTTTCAAATGTAGAGTAGGCAGCATTGGCTTCGAAGCATTACCGCTGGCGTC
>DASRMZ010000059.1:0-2294 GCA_035647675.1 Thermoclostridium sp.
ATTTTAATGATAGGCAATTCTTGGAAATCATCTTTAGATTTAATCAATGAAATCATCTCTTTGTCAAAGTCTCCCATGTAATGGTATTTCAAATTGGGGTCTTCGTTGAGGCTCCATTGTCTGCGAGCGTATTTATGCGACCAATTATTGCCTTCGCGTGGGAAGTCAACCCACTCAGGGTGCCCAAACTCATTGCCCATAAAGGTTAGGTATCCACCGTTTATGGTAGAAGCAGTAACTAGTCTAATCATTTTGTGCAATGCAATGCCTCTATCAACTATCATTGATGGTGTGAATTTTGACATAAACCAATACATCTCCTTATCTATAAGTCTGAAAATAACAGTTTTGTCACCCACCAATGCTTGGTCGTGGCTTTCAACATAAGAAATGGTTTTTTCTTCGGCTCTCCTATTGGTTACTTCCCAAAAAATGGCTGATGGATCCCAGTCTTCATCTTTGAGCTCTTTAATTGTTTTAATCCAAAAGTCGGGAATGTTCATTGCCATGCGATAGTCGAAACCATAGCCACCCTTTTCAGGCTCAAGAGCTAAACCTGGCATGCCACTTACTTCTTCTGCGACAGTAATTGCATTTGGATTTACTTCGTGTATGAGTTTATTGGCTAAGGTAAGATAACAGATTGCATCAAAATCTTGTTTTTTGTTATAATAATTTTCATAACCTACGAAAGACTCTTCTAAACCATGGCTATAGTATAGCATGGATGTTACTCCATCAAAACGATATCCATCAAATTTGAACTCTTCGAGCCAATATTTACAATTAGACAACAAAAAATGCATTACTTCATCTTTGCCATAATTGAAACAAAGAGAATCCCATGCTTTGTGTACACGTCTATCATCGCCATGGAAGTAAAGGTCGTACGATCCGTCAAGTCGGCCCAATCCTTCAGCCTCGTTTTTCACTGCATGCGAATGCACAATGTCCATTATTACTGCAATTCCCATTCCGTGAGCTTCATCAATTAGTTGGCGCAGCTCATCGGGAGTGCCAAAACGAGAGGATGGAGCAAAAAAGCTAGACACATGATATCCAAATGAACCATAGTAGGGATGTTCTTGGATAGCCATTAGTTGAATTGTATTGTATCCTTTTTCCTTTACTTTGGGAAGGATGTTTTCTCTAAACTCGTTATATGTGCCTACTCCTTCTTCTTCTGAAGCCATTCCTATATGGCTTTCATAAATAAGCAGGGGTGAAGTAGAAGGGGTGAAATCTTTGTTTTTATATATATATTTATTTTCAGGCTCCCATACTTGTCCACTAAATATATGGGTCTTTTCGTCCTGCACAGCATGTCTGCACCATGCAGGTATTCGCTCACCCGATCCTCCTTGCCACTTTACAAACAACTTATAATAATCTAGATGATGAATTTCATCTGAGTTTAAGTGCAACTCCCAAACGCCTCCACCAATTAAACTCAGTTTGAACTTATCTTCCTGCTTCCAATCATTAAACGATCCTATCAGAAATATTTCTGTAGCATTTGGAGCCCATTCTCTGATAATCCATCCATCGGACCTTTTATTTAAGCCAAAATATATGTGGCCATTTGCAAAGTCAGACAAGCTAATCGTATTGTTTTTGGTAATCTCTTTCTCTTTAAGTCGGATTTTCTTGTACCTACTCTCAATAATTCGTTTGTAAGGTTCTAACCAAGGGTCGTTTTTAATTAATTCTAGCATTTGTTTTAATTGTTATCATAGGATATTAATCTATGGCGATTTTAAAAACTATTTTCTTCAACTCACCTGTCCCAATTAGTGGGGCATGAGCATCTTCTACAAGGAAAATTGCAAATTCTCCAGGAGTAATCGTAAAATAAGTAGTAGCACTATCGTTAAATAGCTCAAAGTCATTCTCTGAGTCGTATTCGGCTACACTATTTTTAAGCCTTTTGGCTGACTTCCAACCAAAAGTTTCGTTCCCCGATATAGGGGTATGTATATCTATATACTTTTTATGTGTTTCCAGTAACGCATCTTTTTTGTTCTTAAGCCTGTTTGAGCTAATAAGCAATTTTATGTTATTGCTATCTACCTCATAAGAACCCTCTTCGTAGTTGTTGAAATCTATAGTTTCAAGAAACTCAAAAGCCTTTTGAAACCTCTTGTGTAAATTATAATAAAGAGGAGCATTATATATATTGTCTATAACCATGTTTTTATTTATCTTGTGCATGTTATTATACAAAGATAAAATAAAAAGGGCACAAATTATTTTACTAGTGCTTTTAATTATAGTTACAATCAAATATATTGAGA
>DASRMZ010000060.1:0-2950 GCA_035647675.1 Thermoclostridium sp.
AATTTTGACGGGCTCGGCGATGGGTTAATTAAGGTTATGGCTGATATGATTAGTGAAATAGGTGCTATGCTTATATCGACTGGGTTTGGGATGTTAGCTTTGCAAATTGCCCTAACCAACCCTTATACAATGATTGCGGCAGGTATTGCGATGGTAGCCTTAGGAGCAGCAGCAAGCGCAGCAGCGCAGGGTTCAGTTAACAAAGCAACAGGTGGCGGTGGTTCAATGGGTGGTACTAACTCATACAATAAAACGTCTCAATTAGGCGATAGCAGTTACAGAGGTGCATACAGAGACGAATGGGATAGTGAAGTAGTTTTTAAGATTGGAAATAATGAGCTTGTCGGTACATTAGATAGAGCAAATACAAGAAGGGAAAGACTATGATTTGGAGATTAGAATACGAAAATGCGCATGGCGACGTTGCAAGGTTGGACATTCAGAGAGGTGCAGCCACGCCAGTTGAGACAATCGAAGGCACTGAGAACCCATTTTTGCTATCTTATGAACTTGAAGATAAGAACAAAAAGGGCTTTATTATGTCATCTTTTGCAGATATTTCCATCTATGAAACAGCCACTTTCAATATTGACGATCTCAAAACCTTAGATGAAACAGCACTTTCGGTAAAGTGGTATATTAACAGCGTTCTAGAATGGACGGGGTTTGTAGTTCCTGACTTTTTTAGTCGTACAATCGGAGAGCCAGCTGTCGTTAATTTAGCTGCATCTGATCGTTTAAGTTCATTGGAAGATGCAACTTTGGACGGGTTAAGTGAGTACATTACATTAAGAGATTTGGCGGTGGCTTGTCTTGCAAAGACGGGGTTGTCTTTGCCGTTAGTCAACACGGTTGATTTTAAATCAAAATCGGGGCAAAGGACTATTGACGTAATGTATACCCTCGCACTTTCTGAAAGGCTGGAAGATGACAAAGGGAAGAAGATTTCTTGTTTTGATGTGTTGCGGTCAATTTTAGTCTTAACAAATTCAACCATTAGACAGCGCAAAGGTCAATGGAGAATTTACAATAAAATACAGCACGAAGCGGTTGCACCTACTCTTAATTTTGACGAGGTCTATCAAGGGGCAAAGCGAACTATACAGCCTGTTTTTTCAAGTGTGGGAGCGTTTCAGGAGTTTGGAGGGGTAAGAAGCTTCCCGCGCAATAATACGTTTTCAAATAGCGATGCTGAGTGGGTTGCTGAGAATGGATTCGTAACTGAATTTGGTAACCGAGAACTAAATTATACATCATTAGATTTGCCTCCTACATTCGGAGAAGAAACAAACAAGATTAATCTCATAAATAGAAACATTCGGAGTTCTGGGAGTTTTGAGACTGTTAAAAAATTGAGTTCATCTCCTTTTAAAGTTCCTTTTAGGGGGGAGAATAGCGTTGCATTTACATTAGAAATAAATGCAAGAGGGGCACCAAATCAAATGGTCCGCTATGCATTAGTTAAGCGGTTGGATGGGGTTCCAGTTAGTTTTTTGCGCTATGATGGTATATGGAGATCCTACTACGGAGCTATGTACAGTATCTTTCCTCCCCAAAAAGATGGGGAGCCTTTTTCTAGTGTTGATGCTATTGCCACAATCAATAATGATGTTTATTTAGAAGAGTCGGAAGACCCTGAAAAAGTAACGCTCACAGTACACATTCTAGGGGTTGATTTCGCAGCGGCCATTCGCAGTGTGAAAGTTAATTTTGATCAGAAAAATGATGCAAAAGGCATTCTTTACCGTACCGATCAGTTAGGCAATTTCTCAAAAAAGAGTGATCCAAATACGACCATTTTTGGGGACTTTATTACAAGCGGTTTAAATGGGTATTTTTACCCATATGCAGAAGATGACACTTCTATTTTGCGATCACCATCAGGAAGTAATCAACCACTATCTAAATGGACAACCGCAACCGATCCAGCCGCTGGAGAATTGCCAATTTTACAGCACGTAACAAGGCAAATGTCACGTATGTTTGGCGTGGCTCATAACGTTCTAAGTGCCGTTATAGATGCGAAAACGTTTGACCCATTGGCGATAGTCACGAATTGCGCAGGTGAAAAATATGTAATTGTTTATAGCGTTTTTGACTTTTTAAGGTCAACAGTTGAAGTCGAATTACAACAGATTGCGTACGGTTCACTTCAAAGACGTGACTTTATTTTTAGCTACTTTGGCGGTGGTGATGGTGATGGGATTAGTTCAATAGGGAGTGTTTCGGGGGGTGGTTCTTCTTCAAGTGGTGGCGGTGGTGGTGGCATACCTCAAACGTTAGACTTGCTAGCTGATGAACTTTTTATTTCGGGTGGCAATTCGGTCGACTTAGGCGTTTACGCTCGTAAAACGTGGGTAGAAACAGAAGCAACGGCATTTAATAGTGCAAGGCTGGGGGGTCAATTGGCTTCTAAATACACTAGGAGGGATGTAGATGAAGTTGTAACAGGTAATTGGAGATTTGGGAATGAGATAAGACTTGGCAGGAGTGGTGGCGGTAATGAGACTTATCCAGTTAACGCATTTATACAAACAACAGGGGGAGGAGGTACAGGAGGTGGGTATTCTGGAATAGAGTTTAATTCTGGCAGATATTCACATACTGGTGTTATTGCTTTATACACATCTCGTAACGCAGTACCTACTAGGTATAATGGACTCGTAGTAGATGATCTTGGGAGGGTCGCTATTAATAAAAGTACTGGAGCTATAGGCGAAAATTCACTGCCTACAGAATCATTAGATGTTTCAGGTAATGGCTTATTTACAGGCAACATAACCGCTCAAAAAGGTACACTTTCATCTCTGGATGTCACAGGCATTTCAACTTTTAGAGATAAATTACAAACTCCAAACGCAGTATCTCAAGCTACAGGTTGGCAAATATCCAAAGAAGGGAACGCTGATTTTAGGCATATATACACTGATGAATTACAGGCAAAGGCATT
>DASRMZ010000061.1:0-2878 GCA_035647675.1 Thermoclostridium sp.
CCATTTCATCTTGAAAATCACCGTATTTATCGTTTGTGTATTTCCCTCCACTTATAACGGGTTCATTTTGTAATGTCTTGGGTACTTTTATATCAAATGTAAGATTGGAAAATGGGCACTGAAAGCCAACTCTCGTAGGAACATTGATGTTGAAAACAAACTCTTGAATGCACTGTTTGACCTGTTCAAAAGCCATATTATCATACCTGATGAAGGGTGCACAATATGTGTCAAAAGACGACCACGCTTGGGCTCCAGCAGTTTCCCCTTGAGTGCTAAATGTATAATTAACAAGCTGCCCAAGAAGGCTTCTTAGATGCTTTGGAGGCTTGCTCTCTACCTTACCGGGAACCCCCCCGAAACCGTCTCTTAATACCTGGCGTATATCCCAGCCTGCACAGTAAGGACCGAAGAAACCAAGGTCATGGATATGACAGTCACCATCTTCGTGTGCCTTACGAACTTCGCTAGGATAGACCTGGTAAAGCCAATATTTTTTTGTAAATGCTTCACGGATATAATTGTTAAGACCATTAACGCTTTTTTGTGTATTAGCGTTTTCTTTTATTTTCCAATCCTTGTCGCCAATGTAATCGGAAAACATATTAATGGTCGCACCTACCAGCGCATTCATTTCTCTGGCTGACTTTCTTTTTTCTCTGTAAAGTATGTACGCTTTTGCCGTTTGGGCATGTCCATTCTCAATAAGAACATACTCAACAAGATCTTGAATTTGCTCGACCTCTGGTATTTCATTGGAATATCTTTCATTTGCTACTCTAACAACTTCATCACAAAGCATCTTAGCAGTATTATAGTCTTTTCCACCACACGCCACAGCGGCTTTATAGATTGCTAAACTGATTTTTTCTGGAGCAAATTCCTCGACAGTGCCGTCCCTCTTTAGTATTTTGTCAACCATACTAACGCCTCCTAAACATCTACATCTTGTTGTATTCATACTAACACGCCACAACATGTAGTGTCAACGGAAGAAATCATATCTTTTTTTTACAAGATGTTCTGATATAGGGAACCCAAAGGTTCACGGATTTATAAAACTTTTCGACAAAATATTTAGAGACGTTTTGTTACCTTTCACAGGTAACCAGAAAGATATAGCGGAGTGAACAATAACGGCTCTTCGCATGATTTAGGAAAAGCCTTTTTTTATATAGTCCTAACCACATTCTTCATTTGCCTGTAATGGATACTTATTTGAAGTTTGGCGATAAAACATCGCCGTTACAACAATACCTATAATTAGAAGCCCAATATTTAAAACAAATGGTAGTACTCTTGAAACATCGCTCAACAACCCAGCTATATAACCAAATGGCATGCTCACCAGCATTACTGTTGTCTGTAGTAATGCCATAATAGATGAACGCTCGGTAGGATCTAGATTAATAGCCACCAATGATTCTCTAATATTAGCTAAAACAGCTCCACCCAATGCTTCGAAGATTAGAGATATCGACAATATAACATAACCCCAAGCACTAGATTTTGTGATTGTGATCAATAATATACAACTGATTATGGAGGCTATAAAACCACCATACAGGGGCCACTTCATCTTGGTTTGATTAATCCGTGATATAACCGTGAAGAAAAGAAAAATAGCCAGTAAACTACGAAGCATTGGAAACAGTGGTAATAATACATCTGGTATACCAATACGTCTTGACGCAATAATCTGCCAAAATGTCAACCCGATCATTGTTACAACCTCTACTAAAATACTAATTAAGATAGCAAATTTCGTGTCTTTAGATTTCATTATCTTGCGTAAAGCCGTTTTATAGCCTGACAGCATCTGCTTCCATGACATATTGCGTGATAGCTCTTGCCTTGCTTTCCCTACCTTTGTCTCTGTTGATAATTTATACAGAATTATAAGTTTTGCAGTCATAATAATAAAAGCATTTATGTATAAAATTCGTATAGCTGGTACTAGAGTAAGCTTTGCTACTAAAATTGATGATATTGGCGCAAATAATGCAGATAGATTAGCCGAAATAAGTACCAATGAATATATATGGGTTATTTTATCCTTTGGTGCATCCTCTACTAAAAGGCAATTCCAAGCCACCCCAGTAATCTTCATCGTACCGTTTAGTAATGCTGCTACCACAAAAAACCAAAAGCCTTGACTAAATGCCCATATGAGGGCTGGAAGACACCATCCTATAAAATCAAATATAGCAGTACTTTTCCTTCTACCCCATTTATCAACAACAACACCTGATAAAAATGCAAATATCATCTGTGAAAACATGTATATTGAAGATACTATCCCTACCTGCACATCATTTAAACCAAGTGCAAGCATATATACAGATGTATAAGGTATACAAAGATTTATTGAAAGCCCCCACATAGGTTCGGTATAAACACATGCACGAGGATTTCCCTTCAACTCAACAAGTGTACGTATTAGTTGATTCTTTTTTAATAACTTCTTCATTTCAGTTGTTCCTCTCTTGATGCAAATCAATCAGCCGGATATGATGTATTTTAATTGATATAAATTAGAAAAGGAGTAACCATAAGTTACTCCACTCCTAAAACTATAAAAATTTTAGTGTTACGTTTGAGTACAATCCAACCCTTGCCAACACTATGATTGGTGCGGATGAAGGGACTTGAACCCCCACGGTTGCCCACTAGATCCTAAGTCTAGCGCGTCTGCCAATTCCGCCACATCCGCAGAATTATAGTTTGCTACTTAAATAAAAAGATGGTGATCCATCCGCGACTCGAACGCGGGACGCCCTGATTAAAAGTCAGGTGCTCTGCCAACTGAGCTAATGGCCCACTAAAACGACAAATTTTATATTACTACAAAACCTCTTTTCTGTCAACACCTTAAGAC
>DASRMZ010000062.1:0-2022 GCA_035647675.1 Thermoclostridium sp.
ATTCTTCACTACCTCTCGTTTCCGTACTGCCTGTCCCGTCAGCATTGCGGGAAGAGGTTCATGGTTTAGCGTTTCTAACGCATGAATGAAACATTAATATAGAAAATATGCAACAACATACAACGGCATGAGAATTTTACAGAATATGAAATCAACATTCAGTTTATTTTCTTACTTTTACAGTAACAGATTGGGCTGATGTATTTACACGGCTTAATTATAAAAATAAAATAGTAGATTCTTTAGAATATTGTAAAAAAAAAAAGATTGAAACTATTTGCATGGTGCTTGATGACAAATCATATTCATATAGTCTGTACAACTGAAGTACCATTCATGATGTCTGACTTTGTACGTGATTTTAAAAAGTTTACAGCCAATGCAGTGATTAAAGATATACAGAGTATACCTGAAAGTAGGAGAGATTGGATGTTGTATAGATTTGAGTTTGCAGGGAAGTATGATAATAGAATTACTAAATATCGGTTTTGGCAAGATAAAAGTCATCCGATTGAATTGACATCAACTGAAATGATTAATCAACGAATTAATTACACACATGAAAACCCTGTAAGAACGGGTGTGGTTGCTGTAGCCGAGGACTATTTGTATAGTAGTGCTCGAAATTATGCTGGCCTGAGTAGTGTTATTGATATAGATTTGGTATGATTGACATTCTTTTTATTGTTACAAACAATAGACCACTAACCCCTTCCCGCAATTGCTGACGGGACAGGCTGTTTGGAAACGAGGGATAGGGCGTATTCTTTATCCGTGCTCATCAGCCCAATCAGCCTCATCAGCGTGCTATAAGACTATAAAAACAAACCTTGCTTAAATTATGTCCAGCATCCAACTACCCCTAATATCCTCCATCAAAAACCTCCCCAACAAAGAATTCATGCACCTATACTTGCAGTTGATGGTATTGACGAAGAAATATATAGCCACCTCCAATAACGAATATATTCACCGAGTATATGAAAAGATGCAAAAGCAGGTAGAACGCGTAAAACAATTGGATGGAAAGCTAAATACTCCATCAGAAACAGTGAAAAGGAGAAATGAGGTACACAAGGATATAAAAGATTCGATTCGATATATAAAGGGTATGTTAGAGGGGAGTCTTTTGTCACCTTTTACGACAGATAAGGCTAATGCTGAATATATCTGTAAAGGACTAGAGGGCTTAGTTGATTTGAAAAGTATGACATCTATTGCCGCAATAACAAACACGATAGCCACAATCAGACACACAATCGACGATGATGGTACTCTTGCCAATGCCCTGATGGAGTTGGATTTAATGGATAGAGTGGAGATACTATATAAACAGGGAGAGGAGTTTAAGCAACTTGTGGCGCAAAAAAGCATTGAAAACGTGACTGCACCAGATATCGATAAAGCGGCTATACGCAAGGAGTCAGCTAAGACGTTGAAATTGTTGTTTGATGCTATTGTAGTGAATCACTCTATTACTGAAGAGGAAGTGTGGATGGAGATGGCGGAGAAAGTGAGAGAATTAGTGACAGAAGCGACGATTGAAAAATAGCACGCAGATGACACTGATTGAGGTAACAAGTGACAAGTGATTAGTGACAAGTCACTAATCTTTTTAGTTCCATAAATCTATAACAACCTGCCACCTTATTTTAGATTTAGATTAAATACTAAAATAAGAATCAATCTTATTCTATATTTTATTACTTTTGTAATTAATCCTACTCTAAAAATCACCACTCTGCCAAAGTCCCCTTTAGGAGATTTAGGGGCGGAAATGAATGGAATTGACTTTTCGGAGTCGGAGTAGCGTTAGGAATTAAATCTGAAAACAATGAGTAAAATTTTTCTTTCAGGTAAGTATGTAAGTCAAGGATATTATAAAGCATTTATTCCAAATGAGATAAATCGGGTTTGGGAAATTAATGATATGCAAGTACTCAATCTCCTGAGCCAAGCAGACAGGCACTTGGGACGATTGGATATGTACTCTGAATATGTGAATATAGAGTTGTACATATC
>DASRMZ010000063.1:0-3106 GCA_035647675.1 Thermoclostridium sp.
AAGTTGATGTGTCATCTCATTTTTTTCTTGACCAGCACCAGTTTCAAGTACTTTGCAATTTTTAAAGCTTATACTTCAAAATAAGCATAGACAGAGACTTTTGAATGTTTATGACATATGTTCTATTTCCATTACACAAACAATTTGTGTATAATTTTCGTTTAACAGGTTCTATATCTTTAAATGAAATTAGTCTATTTATGTATAAATCTATTGTTCAATATCTGAACAGGGCTCATAAAATCGCCCTTCTTGCTATAAACATTATATCAGAAACTTTTTTAAAATCAAGTTTTGAAAGGTTTAGATCCTTGGTTTATTAGATTCAAAAAAGCTATCCTATGCCTCATTTACTGTTCGACTTGATAATCCTGCATATCACAATATATTATACTGTGTACATAAAATATGTAACCCCGCAAGATACCCATATAATGTAAGTAGAGTCTACTATGTTGGTTTTATTTATTTTAATAATATTATGCACTATTAAAATAACGCTGTCCAGACCTCATTGATCCGGACAGCGTAATAATTAGTAATTATAGTTTTTCTAATAAGATGATTGATATCATCGAATTATTGACACATTTGCTTCGCAACCTCTTCAGCAAAATTCTCGTCTCTTTTTTCTAGCCCTTCGCCTCTCTCGTAACGAGTAAAGCGACGGATACTGATCTTTTCGCCTATTTTTGCAATTTGTTCGTTGAGTATATCCTGAACTGTTTTGTCAGTATCTTTTATAAATGGTTGTTCAAGTAAACAAATATCTTTATAGAATTTTTCTATTCGACCAGAAACCATCTTTTCAGCAATATGAGCTGGTTTGCCTTCTTCTATAGCCTGTTCCTTTAAGAGTTCCATTTCCTTTTCTACTACATCCTTTGGTACATCTTCTCTTTGAACATATTGAGGGCTACTTGCTGCAACTTGCATTGCTATATCTTTTACAAAGCTGCGGAAATCCACATTCTTTGCTGCAAAATCAGTTTCAATATTTACTTCTATTAAAACTCCAATCCTACCATCCCCATGAATGTAGGAATCAACAATGCCTTCTGCGGCAATCCTATCAGCTTTTTTAGCAACTGCTGCCAAACCTTTTTCTTTAAGATATTCAATGGCTTTTTCCATGTCACCATTACTATCCACAAGGGCTTTTTTACAATCCATCATGCCACTGCCTGTTGCTTCACGGAGTTCCTTTACCATACTTGCAGTTATATTCATTATAATCCTCCTATCTATATTCTTTTCATCATCATTTTACTATTCACTTATTTTTTCATCTTTATCATCGAATGAAGCATCGTCAGCAGGGTTATCTAAGCTTTCCTGTGATGCATCCATTTGTTCTCCCTGCCTAGCTTCTATTACAGCATCCGCCATTTTTGCAGAAATTAGCTTTACGGCACGAATGGCATCGTCATTGCCAGGTATAACATAATCAACTTCATCGGGATCACAGTTAGTATCTACAATTGCGACAATAGGAATACCCAACTTTTTAGCTTCGAGTATTGCAATTCGCTCTTTCCTTGGGTCCACTATAAAGATTGCTCCTGGAGGTCTCTTCATTTCACGGATACCACCTAGGTTCCTCTTGAGTTTTTCCATTTCCAACCTTAATTTAATTACTTCTTTTTTAGGAAGAACTTCAAAAATGCCCTCTTCTTCCATCTTCTGTAGCTCATTGAGTCGCTCTATACGCTTTCGAATGGTTTTGAAGTTAGTCAACATTCCACCAAGCCAGCGGTTATTTACAAAATACATTCCGCATCTTTCAGCTTCTTGTTGAATTGCGTCCTGAGCTTGTTTTTTTGTACCTACAAATAGTATTTCTTCACCTTCCATTACTACATCACGAATAAAGTAGTATGCTTCCTCAAGCTTTCTAACTGTTTTTTGAAGGTCGATAATGTAGATTCCATTACGTTCTGTGAAGATGTATTCCGCCATCTTAGGGTTCCACCTTCTTGTTTGATGTCCAAAATGGACTCCAGCCTCTAATAGCTGTTTCATAGATATTACTGCCATAAAAATTTTCCTCCTTGTTTTTACCCTCCGTAGTTTTCATCTTAGTAAAACACTTGCAAAACACCTGCAAAAAACAGTCAAGTAAAAAAATACTTGCTTGCAAGCACAATCTACAAATCAAACTACGTGTGTATTTAAATCCTCAAGTAGTATACCATACACCGCTATATTTGACAACATTCCATTTCTTATAAAATTTGGCGCAAAAACATGCTATTTATTGTTTACTCCCCCTGTATTTTGAGATATAGCTGTGTAAAATAAGGAAAACATTAGCGGAATAAAGCTTACCCATCCCGGGGGTATGCTTCGGGTGAAAGGATTATGTCAACAAGGGATGAGCTGGATAATATCCGAGGTTTTGTCTAATTTTCATGGTATTCATAAATGGTTTTCCTGTGGGAGTAAGTTTACCAATTACTTTACCATCTATGTTCTGTGCATCTTCTTTATATTTGTATAACTCATTTAATACAATTTCTCTGTTTTCCAAACCCATAACTTCGCTTATTCCAGAAATTTTTCTAGAGCCATCTCTAAATCGTGATATAAATATCATTACATCAAGACTTGATGATATTTGCTTTCTAATCGCATCAAGTGGAAGGGATGCTGCCATTAATACCATGGTTTCAAGTCGGGATAGCATATCGCTAATAGAATTTGCATGACCGGTTGACATGGAGCCTTCATGGCCGGTGTTCATAGCCTGAAGCATAAATAGTGCCTCCTCACCACGTACCTCACCAACGATTATTCTATCGGGCCTCATACGCAAGGCTGTTTTTATCAATGCTTTTATGGGTACTTCACCCGCACCTTCGGTATTTGCATTTCTGGTTTCCATACGAGCTATATTAGTTATTTTTGATAGCCTTAGTTCGGCAGAATCCTCTATGGTAACAATCCTTTCATTTGGAGGGATAAAGTTTGAAAGAACATTGAGAAAGGTTGTTTTTCCTGAGCCTGTTCCTCCACATATAAAAATGTTGTATTTTGCCTGCACAAGTATTTTTAGAAATTCAGATGCTTCAGGTGTTATTGTACCTATTTCAATCAATTTATCCAT
>DASRMZ010000064.1:0-6005 GCA_035647675.1 Thermoclostridium sp.
GATCATCGCTTTTCTCGTTATCACAATCCATGCTGATATGATCGGCTTCGATGAAGTTTGCATTGCTGCGATAGTTGTTTTGATACCTTGCCGCAACATGGTCAAAGGAGACAGCAGCCTTGAAAGCAGACTCATCCTTCACGTCCATTTTATTCGGATAGTAGACATTGGACGCCTGTCCGCAGGTATCTGCTGTGTAAATGGTTAGTTTCATTCGACTTTCTCCTGCACCACAGGGATGCCCAGCTTCTTTGCCGCCTGTATTTCCTGAAACATCCCGAAGCTGATCTGATGGCCAAAGACATGAACCGCATCGCAGTGCCGCATAATTTCAAGGTTCATCTCCATTGCTCGCTCTCGCTCGCTAGCAATGCTGTCATCCATAAACTGCGGAAAGAGAAGATGAGGAGCGATGGGAATACCGCCTTCTTGAACAAATTTTCGGCAGTATCCCTTGGCCTGTTCCGTGTTGGTCCTGATATCTCCCCGATAAGGAGAGCAGACATAAATGAGTTTGTTCATATAAAAAACTCCTTTCGATATTTTTTCGAGAGGAGCAAAACAAAAGGGATAATGATCCTCTCACTATCCCCTTGGACAAGTTATGCGGTTTTGGGCAATTTTTAGGAAATGATTTTATTCTGTAGCTTCAATATCTTTTAGGCTTTTCCCGGATTCATCTTTCCACATTATGTTTCCGCTTAAAGAGGAACCACCAACGAAACCTGCAGCCGCTGAAGGGCTTGGAAAGAGCAGGTCTTCAGTTAATTTACCTTGATCATCGATTTTCTCGGCAAACTTTTCTCTAAATTTAAGGATATTTTCCGGACAGCTTTTAGTTGTTGTTAAAGAAATGGTGCTTCCGGTCATGACAACAAACCCCTCCGATGTTCTTTTCCCGGAGGCATCCGCTTTTTGTGTTTTGAAGAACAATAAAGGCTGATCATCAGTTTTTTCAGTAGCCTCAATTTGCTGTTTTCTCACTACCAGAGGCTCAAAGATTTTGTAACCAAGAGCTCCCATTACAAGTTTTGCATAAACAATAAACTCTTCCAGCTCGCTTTCTTTTTCCTCTGTGATGTTTCCGGGACTTGGGTCATTGCTATTTTTCACAAAGTATCGCTTAGCTTCCTTTGCCATGTTACAGAAACGATTTTCAAGATAGCTGATTTCCGTAGGACCGAAAGAATTGTTTGAAGTGGTAAAGGCTACAGCTTCCGTCCAGTAGTCCATTTCACTGTCACGCCTATGTTCATCCAAACGACAAAGTATACCGCGACCATTTTTTCTTATTCCTGCTTGGCCAACATAAACGATAGGATCTCCTGCAGCCTCAGTTGTGCCGAAGAGGAAATAAACACCCGTTTGATCCAAATAGGAAATATCTCTTGCTTTATCCAGCATTGTGCGCGGAATTTTGTATGCGATGCCGGTCCAATTGGCAAGAGTACACTTGATACGGCCGGAGGCCTCGCCATCCATCAGGAACAGATTGATATTTTTACCTCGTGACATCATCTTTACCTTCCTCCGAAGAATTCAAATCAGATGTTTTATAAGGTTTTCCTTCCGTGTTATAGGTTAAATTAAACACAAGATCAGATAACCATTTTCTGAATGACGGATTATCTTGAAACTGCTTAAATAGTTCCATATTGTCAGACATGATAGAAAAAATAACCTTTTGCAAAGCACGCTCACTTTCTGTACGTGCTTCCTGTTCATCAGAATTTTTCATAGCATTTTGATATTTCTCATCCATGGAGACCATGCTTGGGATTTCAAGAATTTGCCTTTGTACATTATCAGCGTCTTTCCACTCAATATTGCCGAACATGTCATTGAAATTCATGATGATTTTAGAAAGAAGATCCATCTCTGGCTCGATTATATATCCGATTTTTCCTGCCGGAATCGGAGCAATTTCTGCATCCTCATCTTCTAATTTAATAGAAATTGCTTGCTGTGCTTCATTGCGGTAACTGTCTAAATCAATCGTAGAGAGGATGCCTTCCGAGTAATCATCATCACGAGGTGATGGCAGCTTTGGTATCAGAAAATTTAAAAATATTGAAAGCTTTTCCCATTCAACATTTCCATACGGCAAAATAGCACCTAAAAAACCATATGTGCGAACGAAAGATTTGGCAGCACTTTTAAACTCTATTTGATCTTCCGTTTCAAGCTGGTTATATACTGCCACGCAAGCATCTAAAACAGGATCAAGTCGATCGCGTTCAGCTCCGCTTAAGAACTGATCAACAAGGTAATTAACATTGTCATCTTCATATACCTGATAATTCTCCATTAGTGAGATAAGGTCGTAAAGTTTGTTTGGATCTGTTTCATCTGAAAGAATTGTTGTTCTATAAAATTTCGAGAAGGCCTCTTCAATTACTGAAGTTTTATTTGCAAAATCCAAGACATAAACCTCATCCTTTCCCGGATAGGCTCTATTTAGGCGCGAAAGAGTCTGGACGGCAGCAATATCATAGAGGGGTTTATCGACATACATAGTTTGAAGAAGGGGCTCATCAAACCCTGTCTGAAACATATCAGCCACAACTAAGATACGATAGGGATCTTTTTTAAACTCTTTCGGAATCTTTGCATCCGAAAATCCATTCAAGGCTGCAGAGGTAAGAGCAGGTTCCTGGCCGTTATATTTATGATCACCGGAGAAAGCAATAATTGTTTTATATGGGCTGCGCCTATCTTTCAAGCACTTATTGATGGCAAAATAATATTCGATGCATCTGGCAATACTGGCTGTAACAATCATAGCTCTTGCCTGACCATTAATCTTTTTCTTAGCAATGACCTGCTCATGAAAATGCTCAACCATGATTTCTGCCTTTTTAGCAATAACTTCAGGCTTTCCCTCAACAAACGCACGTAGTTTCTTCTGAGCCCGTTTTTTGTCAAACATCGGGTCGTCTTCGATTGTTTTCATGATTTTATACCAGCTATCGATTGTCGTATAATTTTTCAATACATCCAGTATAAAACCTTCTTGAATGGCCTGTTTCATCGTGTAAACATGAAACGGGCGATGTTTTATGACTCCATCCTCCTCATAGGGGACGCCGAACATCTCCTCGGTCTTATTTTTAGGTGTCGCTGTAAACGCAAAATAGCTGGCATTTTTTACAAGCTTTCTGCCTTCTACAATAGCGTTGATTTTATCCTCATTGTCCATATCATCATTTAAAGCAAGACCTGAAATAGCGAGATTCATATTTGCAGCATTGCGACCACTCTGTCCGGAATGTGCCTCGTCAATAATAATTGCAAATTTGTTATCTCGATGGCCTTGACCTATTTCAGAAACTATGTACGGGAACTTTTCGACAGTCGTAACAATGATGCGTTTTCCTTCTTCTATTGCATCACGCAGATCTTTTGAGTTTTCCGCCCACGTTACTGTACTTTTAACTTGCAAAAATTGCTTGACAGTATCTCGTATTTGCCGATCCAAAATCCTACGATCTGTGACAACAAAAACAGAGTCAATCATTGGGCGACCATTCTTCTCAAGACCGATGATCTGGTGAGCCAGCCAAGCGATAGAATTTGATTTCCCACTGCCTGCACTATGCTGAATTAAATACTTCTTACCGACACCATTTTCTCTAACATCAGCAAGCAATTTTTCAACACAGTCAAGCTGGTGGAAGCGAGGCCAAATTTGCTTAATCGATTTTTTCTTAGTTTCAGGATCAACTTCTTCTACAACCTGGGCATAATTTTCTATGATGCGTGAAAGCGTGCCTTTTGTCAGGATGCTTTTCCATAGATAATCTGTCATAATGCCATTCGGGTTAGGCGGATTGCCGGCACCGTCGTTATAACCTCTATTAAAGGGTAGAAACCAACTGTTTTTACCTGAAAGTTTAGTACAAAACTGTATTGACGCATCGTCTACTGCAAAATGAGCTGCACAACGCTTAAAGGAAAATAAAATGTCTCGGGGATCGCGGTCTTCTTTATACTGACGCACAGCATCTTCAGTATTTTGTTTTGTGAGCTGATTTTTAAGCTCCATCGTTATGACCGGTAGACCGTTAATAAAAATACACAAGTCCAGCGACAACTTCGTAGCATCCTGTGAATAGTGAAGTTGCCTGGTAACACTGAAAATATTTTTTTCATACATAATTTTTGCTTGAACATTATTCTCAGTGGGCGTCATGTAAAACAAGATAAGGTCTGCAGGATAAACTTTTACGCCTTTACGCAATACATCAATAATGCCCCGTTTAGCAATCTCTCCTGATAGCCTGTTCAAAAACTGACGTTTTTTCGTGTCAGATTTAAAGACACCAAGCATATCCATTTCACGAGGCTGAGTATCTCGAAGGAAGCGAAAAAGTCTTGTCTCGTCAACCGCATGCGCTTTGTTATAATCGGCATTTTTTCCTTCTTCATATTTGTTTTTCTCTACCAGCCAATTAACGATTAAGGTTTCAAGGCCACTTTCTTTTGTATTGGTAAATATCATAATCAGGCCTCCTCGCTAATTTCTTCAGAATCAAAGTCCCCGTTAACATCATCAGAATCGCCCTCAGGTTCCTCATCAACATATTCATATTCTGGTATCTCTATATTTCGAACATCGATTTGACCCGTGACGACATCGGAGATGAGGCGAGTTTTGAGTTCACGTAATCTTTCAACGATCTGTTCTGTGTTCCTTATCAAACTGTCTATCTTTATAAAAACGGAATCAAGATACTTAACGATTTCTTTTTGTTCTTCTTTAGGTGGTATAGTAATAGGACAATTTCCAATAAAATCCCAATTTGCTCTTGGCATTTTAGCTCCGTAAGTCGAGGAATTAACGACATCTATGAAGCTTGAAGAAATAAGATAGTAAAATAAATATTTTCTTTCTAATTGAAAACTTTTAAAAACTAAGAATTCACTAGAACAAATACCATCATCTTCAGTTATAAATACTTTAGCCAGATAAGGCCGTAATTTGCCAAAAAGGATGTTTCCCGCCTTATAAACATTGCTTGTGCTTTCTGGCTTTACTTCGTTTTTTTTAACATATTTACCCGTCCACGATTCGATGTTCTCCATCCCTATGTAAGGTAAATTGTTGTCACTTGTTTTTTCATTGGAAAGTTTTATCTGACTTTTTAGCCTCATCACGCTCCAATGACTAGGGATTTTCCCAATCCAGTAAACGCCACTATCCCTGACTGGGACATCATCTCTAATTCCTGATTTAACAGTGCAGTCAACAATGTCTTTTTTTAGTTCTTTTAAAGAGTTTAGTTTTTTTCTTTTATTTTCAATTAATCGGTTTATTCCTGAAACTTTCCAATCCAGAAAGTGCACAATCTGCTCCTGTTCGCTAGGAGGCGGGATTGGGATAAAAATATTTTTCATTTCACTGAAGCGTGTCGTCCATAAATCTGCGACGATACCTCTACCGTATCTGTAATATTCTTCCGAGAATGGCTGGCTACGCAGCAAGTAATGGACATATTTATGGCTCAATGCTGAATTCGGCTCTAACACAATATTGATAAGAGATACAGAGCCCTCTCGGTCTGAAACACCACAGGAGCCTTTTCTATCGGAACGGCTATTTATTACAAAATCTCCTATTTTTACTAGCTTGCGATTGTCGCCGTCATTTGATTTCGCAGCAGTGTCTAATTGTGGAAGAATCCCTTTTTTTGTAACTGATAAGGGAGGGTATTCTTTATCCGAAACCTTTGTTTTTCTTTGTAAAAATAGACTTCCAATTTTTAAACATTCCCATTGAGAGGGTATATTGCCAAGCCAAGGTGCTCCGCTAGGCTTTTTTTCTTGATAATTTTTAATCACTTAATGCCCTCCACAATTTCAGGCATCAGTCCTTCAGCCTGTTTTTCTAAATTTTCTAAATCAGAGAGGATGTCTTTCATCGGACGTAATTCCACCGGTTTATAGAAATATTTCGTAAAACTTACTTCGTATCCAATTTTGGTCTTTTTTTCATCCACCCAGGC
>DASRMZ010000065.1:0-14122 GCA_035647675.1 Thermoclostridium sp.
GTTATATAATTATAATGAAAAGTATTAAATGAGGTGGTATGTTGTGGTTAAGCGAATAGGTGTTTTGACTAGCGGGGGCGATTGCCCGGGTTTAAATAGTGCAATTCGGGCTGTTGTAAAATCAGCAATTAATAATTTTAATTATGAAGTTATTGGTTTTATGGATGGCTATAGGGGACTTGTTCAAAATAGATTTAGAAAAATGGACTTAAGTGATGTATCGGGGATTATTGATAGGGGTGGTACTATTTTAGGTACTACAAATAGGTATAACCCGTTTGCCGTGTTAATGGATAAGGATGGTGAAAAAACTGTCCGAGATATGAGCGATAGAATAGTTGACAATCTTAATATGCATAAGATTGATTGCCTTGTGGTTATTGGAGGAGATTCAACAATTAAATATGCTAATATGCTTGCAGAAAAAGGTGTTCCTATTGTTGCGATACCTAAAACAATAGAAAATGATATATACGGAACAGATATGTCCTTTGGTTTTATGACAGCTACTGATACAGCTACGAATGCTATTGACAAGTTGCATTCAACAGCTGAATCACATCACAGAGTGATGATACTGGAGGTTATGGGTAGAGTTTCGGGTTGGGTTGCTCTTGAATCCGGTATAGCTGGTGGGGCAGATGTTATACTTATTCCTGAAATCCCTTATGATATTAATAAAGTTGCAAGAGCAATTTTGGAGCGTAGAAATGCTGGGAAAACCTTTAGCATAATTGTGATGTCGGAGGGTGCAAAACCAAAGGGTATAACGGCGGATGATATAAGCGAGGACGATAAATCTTTATATTTTAGCGGTACTAGCATATTCCTTGCTAAAGAGCTAGAAAGGCTAACCTCCTTGGAAAATCGGATTACAGTTTTAGGATATTTGCAAAGGGGAGGCGAACCATCTGCATTTGATAGGATTCTCGCCACAAGGTTAGGTGCTTCGGCAGTTAGTATTATCGATAAGGGTGAGTTTAATAGGATGGTATGTGTAGCTCATGAACAAATAAAGTCCATTCCTCTAAAGGACGTTGTAGATAAAGTAAGGACTGTATCTGCAAATGGCGAGATGGTGCAAATTGCAAGATATATGGATGTTTGTTTAGGAGATTAATTAATACAAAAATATTCTTTTATTATTTGGAGGATACAATGTTAAGTAGGCCAAAGGTTGCAATTATAATGGGTAGTGATTCCGACTATCCTGTACTTGAAAATTGTATAAAGGTTTTAAATGAATTTTGTGTTGAAACTACTGCTATGGTTAGCTCAGCCCATCGTACACCTGATAAGACTGCACAGTTTGCGAAAGAAGCAGAAGAAAAAGGATTTGAAGTAATTATTGCTGCAGCAGGAAAGGCTGCCCATCTGCCAGGGGTTATTGCGGCATATACTGTTTTGCCTGTTATAGGTCTTCCAATTCAGTCCTCTTTGCTTGATGGACTTGATTCACTTTTCTCAATAGTTCAAATGCCTGCTGGTATTCCAGTAGCTACGGTGGCTGTTAATGGTGGCGAAAATGCTGCTCTTTTAGCTATCCAAATATTAGGTGTGAAATATCCAGACTTGCGTGCTAAAATGCACGATTATAAAAAAAAGATGCAAGAGTCTGTAGAACAAAAAAATGAAAAGCTACAAGAAAAGATAGGTAGTATAAAGTATATATAACTAATTTACCGCAAAGAAACACAAGACCCCACCCCGGAAGCTACATTACTAAGATAGTAAAGCTGCGGATGGGGGATGAATGATTTAACAATTCAAAGAATTGTTAAATACTAAATATTGCAACTACACAGATAAGAATTAACTTAAATAAGCTACATGTAACATAGCTAAAAAAAACAGTTAATGGAGGTTTTACACATGTCAACTTATAAGGAAGCCGGAGTTGATGTTCATGCCGGCTATAAAGCAGTTGAGCTTATGAAAAAACATATATCAAAAACAATATCTCCTGAGGTTTTAACAGATATAGGTGGTTTTGGGGGACTATATTCCATCGAGGGTATTAACATTGAAAAACCAATTCTGGTTTCGGGCACTGACGGTGTTGGAACTAAGCTAAAAATAGCATTTTCCTTAGACAAGCACGATACCGTTGGAATAGACAGCGTAGCGATGTGTGTAAATGATATAGTTTGTAGTGGTGCACGCCCATTGTTCTTTCTTGATTACATAGCAACAGGAAAGACAGATCCTTACAAAATCGAAAGCATAGTAAAGGGGATTTCTGAGGGGTGTTGTATGTCGGGCTGTGCATTAATAGGTGGAGAAACAGCTGAAATGCCAGGGTTTTATCCTGAAGACGAATATGATTTGGCAGGTTTCTCAGTGGGTATTGTAAACCGGGACGATATTATAGATAGTACAAAAATAAAAAGCGGAGATAGATTAATAGGAATTGCATCTTCAGGAGTACACAGTAATGGTTTTTCGCTTATTAGAAAAATATTTAGCGATGATAAAGAATCGCTAAGTAGGTATTTTGACGAACTAAACAGCACCATAGGAGATACGCTTTTAACACCTACGAAAATTTATGTAAAGACAATACTAAAGCTGATAGAACAGTTCGAAATTAAAGGAATATCACACATTACAGGTGGAGGTTTTATAGAAAATATTCCACGGATATTATCTTCTAACCTAAAAGCAGTAATACAAAAAGGTTCATGGGATGTTTTACCCATATTTAAACTTATTTCTGAATATGGCAACGTTTCTGAAATGGACATGTACAACACATTTAACATGGGTATTGGTATGGTAATAGCAGTTGATAAAGATATCTCAGAAGAAGTGGTTGATGTTATCAATAAGCTAGGTGAAAAAGCCTATATAATTGGCGAAATACATGAGGGTGAAGGACGTATAGAGATATGCTAAGGATAGGAGTAATGGTATCGGGTGGTGGAACCAATCTACAAGCAATACTTAACAAAATTGATGGTGGAATATTAAAAAACTGTAGTGTTGTAACGGTAATATCTAGTAACAGCAAAGCTTACGCCATACAAAGAGCAAAAAAAAGGCAAATTCCTGTTGAAGTCATTTCACGAAAAAACTTTGAAAGTATTGAGCATTATGAAGATGCATTAATTAGTCATATGAAAAAATATGATGTGCAGCTAGTAGTGCTTGCAGGCTTTCTAAGCCTTTTGGGTGAAGGATTTATAAAGAAATACAGGAATGCTATTATAAACATTCACCCTTCACTTATCCCGTCCTTTTGCGGAAAAGGTTTTTATGGGATAATACCTCACCAGAAAGCACTTGAATATGGAGTGAAAATCACAGGGGCAACAGTACATTTTGTTGAACCCGAATATGATTCGGGACCAATAATTTCACAAAAAGCAGTTGATGTTATGCCTAATGATACGCCAGAAACATTGCAGAAAAGGGTTATGGAACAAGCTGAATGGGATATTTTGCCCAAGGCGATAGGATTGTTCTCAGAAGGCAGACTATCTGTTAATGGAAGAAAAGTAGATATAAAAGAGAGCTAAAACAAAAAAGACAAAGAGCTATTTTTCAACTCTAAGCCTTTGTGAAATAACCTTAATAAATACATATATTTTATTATTACACAGCATTAAAATTATTAGATGACATTTAATTTGGAGGATAATATGAAAGTACTAGTAGTGGGCTCAGGAGGGCGGGAGCACGCAATTGTATGGAAGCTTTTCCAAAGCCCTAAAATTGACAAGATTTACTGTGCGCCTGGAAACGGAGGCATTGGTGAGTATGCCGAATGTCTACCAATAGGAGTTCTAGATACAGAGGAAATAATTAAGGTTTGTAGAGAAAAAGGTATAGAGCTTGTTGTTGTGGCACCGGATGATCCTTTAGCAAAGGGGATGGTTAACGAGCTTGAACAAGCAGGCATACGAGCCTTTGGTCCTACACGAGAAGCAGCATTAATTGAGTCTAGTAAAAGCTTCTCCAAAAACCTTATGAAGAAATATAATATACCTACAGCAGGATTTGAAGTTTTCGATGATATGAATAGGGCTTTAAATTATATTAAGAATCACAAGTATCCACTTGTAGTTAAAGCAGACGGATTGGCTCTAGGTAAAGGTGTAATTATTTGTGAGAATGTGGATGAAGCAAAAGATGCGATATTAAGTATAATGGAGCAAAAACTCTTTGGCGAGGCGGGTAATACCGTTGTAATCGAAGAGTTTTTAACAGGTCCTGAGATTTCTATCCTTACATTTACAGATGGTAAAACCATTGTTCCTATGGTTAGTTCACAAGACCATAAAAGAGCTCTTGACGGGGATGAAGGTCTTAATACCGGTGGAATGGGTGCATTTTCGCCCAGCCAGCATTATACTGCAAATATGGCTGAATTTTGTATGACCAAGGTTTTCCGACCCACAATTGATGCTATGAATAAAGAAGGTAGATTATTTAAAGGTGTTCTCTACTTCGGATTAATTATTACCGATGAGGGACCAAAGGTGTTGGAATACAATGCGCGATTTGGAGACCCTGAAACCCAAGTCGTCCTTCCTAGGCTTAACACTGATTTGCTTGACATTATGGATGCTGTGATAGATGGACAGCTTGATAAAACAAGCATACAATGGGATGAAGCGGCATGCATATGCGTAATAGTTGCATCAGGAGGATATCCACAAGATTACCGAAAGGGTCTTACGATCTCAGGGCTTGAAGAAATACGAGATAATGAAGATATATTAGTTTTCCATGCAGGAACTAAAAAAGTAGGAAACGGATATTTCACTAATGGTGGCAGGGTTCTTGGTATAACAGCAAAGGGTATAGATTTGAATGCAGCAAGGGATAAGGTTTACAAGCAAATACCCACCATCCATTTTGAGGATGCTTATTATCGTAGCGATATAGGAAAGAATTTTATTTCTCAAGATTGAATAAATCACTGTCCACTCTTCTGTGACAGCTTCATATCAAATTCATTTATATTTGTATTTACTAGATTTGTTCGTATTATTGCTAGAACGGAATCTTGGTTTTGTACAGCACTACACAGGTCATTAACTGACAACTCAAGCATCTGAAAGGTATTGTTTTGGTTGTCATCGACACTGACCTTGAGCTTTGTAAATTCTTGCTGAAGCTCATTAGCAAGATCCTGTGCTATGGACCATTCATTTTGCTCCACGGCAAAATGAATGCCCGTTACATGGCTTGATATTCTCTTTAATTCTGGAGGTATATCAGATTTATAATAGCTATAAAATTCTGACAAGGATTGTGACATCTGAAAAGCAGCATTTTGAGCATCCTTAATACTTTTAGTATTTACATTATGTGATAATTCCCCGAGGGCGTTGCTAAATTTGTCACTTTGGTTTTGTGATATCCCTTTTTTAAACAGTTCTGGCTGCAGATTGTTCCATGTAAAATGCATACCATCTGTCAATACTTTTATCATACTCCAGTTATCTTCCTGCCATTTCGGTATTCCAAAAAGGCTATCTTCATGTTGAAAAGTAGTGTTTTTTTGTTTATCCTGTGTAAGCTGCAAATCATGTTTATCTGTAACGTTTTCCTCCTGTGTACTTTTTTCTGATTCATCTTTTTTATTTTCTTCGCCCCCAGCACCCTGTTGACTATCTTTTTCTTGTCCTTTATTATCCTCTTCTTTTTTGCCTGTATCCTCGCCTTCGTCTTCTTCTTTGCCGGTTTGCTCTCCTTTGTCTTCACTTTCTTCTTGCATGCTTTCCTCTTTTTGGCTCTCGGTATCTCGTTGAAGTGCTATCTCTTCTTGTGATCCTAGCGAAGACTTTTGAACCGCTTCTGATAGCAGTTCAAGCTGTTGATTTTTAGTTTTTTCCATGGTATCGCGGCCACTAAACAACGGTCCACCTAAGAGAGTTATGATATGCTCAAGCTCATTAGATGCGCTAATCATTGTGTTTGGTATTTTTTCAGCGGTGTCAGGTTGTTCTGATTTATCTTCATTTTTACAGGCATAAAGAGTAGTTAGTATTATAATTATACATAGCAATGATAATGTTTTTTTTGATGCTTTTTTCATATTTTTCACCCCAACAACAAAGAATTAAAGCTTTAATTCATATTGTCGGCTATATGTTTAAAACTTATGCAAATAAACCTGTCATACCTAAGGTTATCTCGCATAAGCCTTTCATTAGTTTTACGATTGTTATTTCGTGCGCTTGCGTCGGGAGATTTGTATTCTTTGCGGAAAAAAGCTTTAGATAAGATATTTTTAACCTAATATCTATATAACCCCACATATTTGTAGGGCTATATAGGTGAAACAATTTATTAATACTCTTTTCATTGGAAGAGAAACTAATCACAAAAGTATACTAAGTTGTTTGCCTTAAAACTAAATCAGCTTCAATTATTGTGTCTGGATCTACCTTTTCACCTTTAAGAACTGAATGCAGCACCTTTACTGCGATTTGCCCCATTTGTTCTGTTTTACTATCCACTGTGGACAATGTCGGTGTACAACAAATAGAAAGAATTGAGTTATTAAATCCCATAACGCTAACATCTTGAGGTACGCTTAAATGATTAGCTGTCAAGCACTTAAGTGCTCCTATTGCAGACAAATCCTCGCTCGTTAGAACCGCATCAAAGGGATGTTTATTTTCTAATAATTCTTTAGTCTTGTTATACGCTTCTTCCACACCTGGTTTAATTAGAAAAATATCTGATTTCACATTGTTCTTAGAAACTGCATTTTTAAACCCAAGCAATTTTTGGTTGCCACTGAAGGTTTCGGCATCATACAGATATAAAAAGTTTTTACGCCCCTTTGAAACTAGATGGTCTACACATTTTTCAAGAGCTTTTCTATCATCACATCGAACGGAATAGGTATTTGGGTAACCAAAATATCCGTTAACAATTATAACGGGGATGCTCCTAGATATTTGTTCGATAGGCTTATCCAAGTTTGGATCTTTAAAGGGGGAACCAACCAAGATAATAGAATCGACCTTTTTTTGCACAAGCATTTTTAAATAGCTTATCTTTTGCTTAGAATCATAACCAGTGTTGCATAAAATGGTATTAAAGTCTAAGGAGGACAATGACTGTTCGATACTATGAGCAACATTGGCATAATATAGATTTCGGATATCTATAGTAACTATGCCTATAGTTTTTAAGGAGTTTGTTACCATTCCCCGTGCAATACCACTAGGAATATAATTGTGTTTTTTAAGTACAGCTTCAACCCTTTGCTTTGTAATATCACGAACATTACCACTATTATTTAATACCCTAGAGACAGTGGCAATGGAAACATTTGCTTCCTTAGCAATGTCATAAATATTCAATTTGATCTCACCCACATTTTATATTTTTACCTTTTAACACATTTATTTTTATGATACAATAACCTCACAAGTAAGGTTGCTGTATGCATCTGACTGAATTTAAGTGCATATAATTTTCCAATCGGCACAAAAATGCACATGTTCATTTATATCACAAATATTACGACTGAACTATTTATGATATAATAAGTATAAATGAACCCGTAAGCGCTTTCAACTATTTTTGTCACTAAAGGCTTTTGCCGCACAGGGGATGTTACAGTTCACTGGTAACCAAAAAGATATAACTGTGAAATATAAGGTAAACTACTAAAGGTTTTTGCGGTTTAACCGTATTAATAATTAATTAAGAATCAATTCCATGAGGAGGATGAAAAGTGAGTAATTTTATCAATGAGAATTTTATGCTTCAAAACCAAATTGCCAAAACGTTGTATTTTGATTATGTGAAGAACCTTCCAATAATCGATTATCACTGCCATATCAGTCCAAAAGAGATAGCAGAGAATAAGAGATACAAGGATATTACAGAAATATGGCTTGGTGGGGATCATTATAAATGGCGTGCCATCAGAGCTAATGGTGTTGAAGAAAAATATATTACAGGAGATGCCTCTCCAAAGGAAAAGTTCATGAAATGGGCTCAAACAATGCCTTATCTTTTGGGTAATCCCTTATATCACTGGACTCATCTCGAGTTAAAGCGGTATTTTGGTATAGATGAACTGCTTTCTCCAGAGACGGCTGAAGAAATATTTGATAAGTGTAATAAATTACTTGCAACTGATGAATTATCGGCAAGGGGTATAATTAATAATTCAAATGTAGAAGTGATTTGCACTACAGATGATCCTATAGATAATCTTGAATACCACAAGGCTATAAGAGAAGACAAAAGCTTTACAGTAAAGGTTTATCCAGCATTTAGACCTGATAAAGCAGTGAATATAGAGGACGATAATTTTGCCTCATATATTAATTCTTTAGAAAAAGTAGCAAATCAAAAGATTTCATCAATTGCTGAGCTTAAGAAAGCACTTGAATCACGTATAGAGTATTTCCATGAAAATGAATGTAGAGTATCTGATCACGCTCTTGAATGTGCCATTTACTCACCTGCATCTGAAAGTAAAGTGGAAGAAATCTTTAGCAAGGTACTAGACGGACAGAAGGTTACCCAAAGTGAATCAAATCAATATAAAACACATATGTTAGTATTTTTCGGTAAGGAATATGCAAAACGTGGTTGGGTAATGCAGCTTCATTTAAATTCAATCCGAAATCTTAATACAAGAATGCATGGCGACTTGGGTCCTGATACAGGGTATGATGCTGTAGGAGATACATTGCAAGCAAAAGGTTTAGCTGCGTTGTTAAATTCTCTTGAAATAACAGGGGAGCTTCCAAAAACTATTTTATACAGTTTAAATCCTTACGATAATGAAGTATTAGCAACGGTAATGGGGTGCTTCCAAGGAAGTGAGACTCCAGGCAAAATGCAGCTTGGATCGGCATGGTGGCATAATGATCAAAAGGTGGGAATGGTGGATCAAATGACTGCATTGGCAAATCTAGGGCTTTTAAGAAGATTTGTAGGAATGCTAACCGATTCAAGAAGCTTCTTATCCTACACAAGGCATGAATATTTCAGGAGAATTGTCTGCAATCTAATCGGTCAATGGGCTGAGGATGGTGAAGTGCCTCATGATATGAGTATGATAGGAGCTATGGCTCAAGAAATATGTTATTATAATGCTAAAAATTATTTTGAATTCTAAAATAAATACTTTTACGATTTAACATTGTAAAATGTGTAAAAATGGCTATGAAGTTTACTAAGTTATGGGGGGATTTTTTTGAGTCAAGCAGATATAATTTTTATTGATATGTGTAAAGATATATTAGTAAATGGGTTCAGTTCCGAAGGGCAAAGGGTTCGTCCCCATTGGCAGGATGGTACACCTGCTCACACAATCAAAAAGTTTTGCGTTGTTAATAGGTATGATTTGAGCAAAGAATTCCCCATCATGACATTGAGACCAACAAATTTTAAAGCAGCCATAGATGAGATTCTTTGGATATGGCAAAAAAAATCGAACAATATTAAAGAGCTAAATAGCCGCATTTGGGATTCTTGGGCTGACGAAAGTGGCTCTATAGGAAAAGCTTATGGGTATCAACTTCAAGCTCAACATAAATACTCGGAGGGTGAGTTTGATCAAGTTGATCGCGTTTTGTATGATTTGAAAAATAATCCTTACAGCAGAAGAATTATTACAAATTTATATAATCATGCAAATTTACATGAAATGAACCTTTATCCGTGTGCATACAGCATGACCTTTAACGTAACGGGTAATAAATTGAATGCAATTTTGAATCAGCGGTCGCAGGATGTTTTAGTTGCTAACAACTGGAATGTAGTACAATATTCTATTCTAATGCATATGTTTGCTCAGGTCTCAGGACTTGTTCCAGGAGAGTTTGTGCATGTTATAGCCGATGCACATATATACGATAGGCATACACCTTTGATAAATACTTTAATAAACAGACAACCCTATCCTGCACCTAAGCTTGTGATTAACCCTGAAATAAAGGATTTTTATGACTTTACAACTGATGATTTCTCTCTTGAAAATTACAAGGCAGGAGAGCAAATCAAAAAAATACCTGTAGCTGTATAATAGTAACTAATGTCTTCGCACACTGAAGAAAATTTAAAAAATCAATGAAGATAAAGCCATTATATATGGGGTGATAATCTATGCAGGGATGGAACATTATAGCGTCCGCAGACAAGAATTGGGGAATTGGATATAAGAATTCTCTTCTTGTACGAATACCTGAAGATATGAAGCATGTCTCAAGCAAAACAAAGGGAAATGCTATTGTTATGGGTAGGAAGACGCTGGAATCATTTCCAGGAGGCAAGCCCTTGCCAGAGCGAAAGAATGTGGTTCTAACAACAAATACTGAATTTACAGCCAAAGGCTCAGTTGTTGTACACAGCATTGAAGAGCTTATAAACGTACTAAAAGATTATGATAGACAAATATATGTTTTTGGCGGTGAGAGCATTTATCGTCAGCTGTTGCCTTATTGTAAAAGGGCTTACATCACACGGTTCAATGAAGAATTCCTTGCTGACTCGCATTTACCACGTTTGGATAACATTGAAGGCTGGCAATTGGTAGATAAGGGTGAATGGCAGATGAGTAAAACAGGTGTTGAGTACAGATTTGATGAATATTTAAAAGATTAGAAGGCCGAAAAAAGAAGCTAAGCAGAAGGTTATTCAATCTTAGCTTGATAAATACTAAATGAGTAGAAAGAAATTGAGCAAAATAAGCAATTTGATAAGTGCGAAATAATATTATCTAACATACATTGGATTTTGGAGGTGTCTGTGTGGAGAATAATTTAATTACAGTATCAGTGGGAGAACAAAGATATAAAGTTGAAAAGGGAAGCACAATTGAGAGATTAAAAGAACAGCTCTATCCTGACAAGAAAGCAATTATAGTAGCAGCGTATGTAAACAATCAACTAAAGGAGTTGACGAATTCCATAGAAGAGGAATGTAATATATCTTTTGTGGATCTTTCAACTCAAGATGGTGTGAGGGTTTATCAAAGGAGTCTTACATTTTTACTTATAAAGGCGTTCAGTGATGTTTTTGCTGGCGAAATGTTACAGATATGTCATTCAGTTAGCAAGGGTTTATTTTTCGAAAGCTCAGTAAAAGGTCTTAATGAAAGAGATGTACAAAAAATAGAAGATCGCATGGAAGAGCTTATCATGAAGAATTTGCCCTTTACAAAACACACAATGTCTACTGAAGAGGCAAAGCAAGTCTTTAAAGAAAAAAACAGAATGGATAAATACGGGGCTATAAAGCACCGTAAAAAACCTACAGTAAGTTTTTATACATTTGACGGTATGGAGGATTATTTTTACGGCTTTATGGTGCCATCAAGTGGATATCTTACAATGTTCAGGCTAGAGTATGATCATGATGGTATTGTTCTAATCTCTCCAAGTATAACGCATCCAAACACCCTGATGGAACATGATATACCACAAAAGCTTTTTACAATATTTAGTGAGTATAGTAATTGGATCAACATTTTAGGTGTAGAAAATGTGGGGAATTTAAACAATATTGTCGAATCTGGTAAGGTTAATGAATTTATCAGGATATCCGAAGCACTTCATGAAAAGAAAATTGCAAGAATAGCCGACATGGTTTTCAATAATAAGGACAAATTAAAAATAATACTTATTGCAGGTCCGTCCTCATCAGGGAAAACCACCTTTGCTCAAAGACTTTCAATCCAGCTTAGAGTCAATGGTCTATTTCCTGTTAATATATCTTTGGATGACTATTTTATTAATAAGGACAATACTCCTTTGGACGAGAATGGTAAACCTGATTTTGAAGCTTTAGAAGCAATAGATCTAAAGCTTTTCAACCAACAGCTAAATAGTTTAATAAATGGTGAAGAGGTTAGCATTCCAACCTACAACTTTTTTACCGGCAAAAGAGAATACAATGACAGGATGCTCCAATTAAAAGAGGGCCAAGTTCTTGTTATAGAAGGAATACATGGACTTAACCCACGACTTACTCAAGAAGTTAATGAAGATAGCAAGTTTAAAATATATATAAGTGCCATAACTTCAATGCGTATTGATAGACATAACAGAATACCAACAACAGACCTCAGGTTTATAAGAAGAATTGTTAGAGATCATAGTTTCAGGGGCTGTTCCGCTAAAGACACAATAAACCTCTGGTCATCGGTTAGGCGTGGTGAGGAGAAGAACATATTTCCATATCAGGAGCAGGCAGATGTCATGTTTAACTCATCCTTAATATATGAGCTTGGAGTGTTAAAATCATTGGCAATACCATTACTCAAGGAGATTGGGCCAAATCAAACTCAATATTCTGAAAGTAGAAGGTTGATTGAATTTTTAAGCTATTTTTCTGATTTTAAAAGTGATGAAATCCCACCAACTTCGATACTTCGTGAATTTATTGGTGGCTCAAGTTTTCTAAAATAGAATGATGCTCAATCAATCCTAACACAAAAGAATCATACCCGTGTATTTTGATTGAACAGCACACAATAAAGCATTAAAGGCGGTCTTAAGCATGGAAAATAAAGTGACATTAATTGCAACGGCGTTGTTTGGAGTGGAAGCTATAGTTAAAAGAGAGCTTCAGCATTTAGGGTATGAAGATATAGTTACCGATGATGGAAAAGTAACATTTACGGCTCCTTTATCGGCTATATGCAGAGCAAATCTATGGCTTAGAACAGCCGACAGAGTATTTATAAAAATTGGTGAATTTAAAGCAACGACCTTTGATGAGCTTTTTGAAAACACAAAAAAGCTTGATTGGGGAAGGTGGCTGCCTAAGGATGCAACATTCCCTGTTACGGGAAGCTGTATACGCTCAACTCTTATGAGTATATCAGACTGTCAGTCCATTATTAAAAAGGCAGTGGTGGAAAAATTAAAGCTTAAATATTCATTGACTCTTTTCCCCGAGACTGGTCCGCGATATAAAATTGTTTTTTGGATTCTAAAGGATAAAGTTATACTTGGTATTGATACTTCAGGAGAAGGTCTTCATAAAAGAGGATATAGAAGAAGACCAACATATGCTCCCATCAAGGAGACTCTTGCAAGTGCTCTTTTATATATTAGCTTCTGGAATCCGGAAAAACCCTTAATAGATCCCTTCTGCGGCTCAGGAACTATACCCATAGAAGCAGCTTTAATGGGGCTTAATGTTGCACCAGGTTTAAACCGTTCTTTTGATGCTCAATATTGGAAAAACGTGGGTCCTTCTTTATGGCAACAATCAATTGAAGAGGCTTGTGATGTTATGCAACGGGAAAAACAACTTAGAATATACGGTTATGATATGGATGAGGATGCTATTGATGCTTGTCGTTTTCATGCAAGAGAAGCTGAGGTTGAAGAAGCGATTCACTTTCAAACTAGGGATATCAAAGACAGCTCATCCCGGTTTCAATATGGAGTAATTGTAACAAATCCCCCGTATGGTGAACGCATGGGAGATAAAAATGAAAGTGCCATACTATATCAGGAAACAGCACGCATTTTTAATCAAAATTTTCAAACCTGGTCATATTATATTATTACATCAGATATGGATTTCGAAAACCATTTTGGGCGGAAGGCCAACAAGAAAAGAAAATTATATAATGGTGGTATATTATGCAACTATTATCAGTTTTATGGACCAAGACCACCAAGATAAGTCAATAAGCTAACAATATCGCCTCTTATCATTGATAGAGGCGATATTGTTTCATAAAAAGCAAGTGAGTTAGTAAATAATAAATGTTACATTGCAAAAGCCTTATTAGTAAAATGGCGTTGGCGTCGGAGCAAAAGGTGTATAGTAAGGGTAATAGTAATTGGGTCTGTTGTCTGACTGCTCCTCATCTTCAGCAACCATGTCATGCGTAGTGCAATATTCTCCATCATAAATTTCGTATGACCAGTCTTCTGGATATGGATCGGTTGGATATGCGGGTTTATATTCAACAGGTCTGCGAATGAAAACCCTTTCTTCAACCGTTTCCACAGGACAAAACTCATGTGCAAGAACGGGTCTGCCGTGTATGTCCTTGCAAGAAGTACATATTTTTGCTCTATAATGAACTTCACAATTGTCACCGTATTCAGGTTCAGTTCCTTCAATAAAATATTCTTCAACAACCCTTGAACCCCTGGGGTCATGCTTACATATG
>DASRMZ010000066.1:0-3747 GCA_035647675.1 Thermoclostridium sp.
TATATGTAAAATATGTTAGAGAATAGTACGAGATGTTACAAAAAATGTATATGGTGCTAATTCAAAAATAGCATTAACCATACCAAGTGAGTCAAAATTCTCAAATATATTCATATTGCTTTATTTAGGGGATACGTAGACTCATTCTTGAATCTACTATTTAAGCCTATATGTCGTACTAGGACCTTTCCCTAATTAACGATAGACTTATCGTTGCATTAATCGTTGCAAAATGGATCGATTTTTTGTTATATCGTTGCACAACGATTGAAACGATAGAACAAATTAATCATCTTAAGAAAAATTTAAGATTCTATTAAGATTTACTTGCAAAAGAATTTTGCATTATTTAGTATGATATTTATATAAGGCTTTTGTGATGTAACCTTAAAAAATATTAGCTATGCAATATATACTGCCTAGCATTCATGCATAACCACAACATATTGTATAGCAGAACTTACAAAAATATAACATCGCAAAATTCCCTATATGTGATATTATGGGTTTGTAAACATAAGGAGCTAAGAATGCTATGGTGACGAATATATTAGTAGTAGATGATGAACAGTCCATTGCAGACTTGATTGAAGTATATTTGAAGAGCGAAAATTATAATGTGCTTAAGTTCTACAACGGTCAAGAAGCTTTGGATTGTATTGAGAATGAAAAGATAGATTTAGCTATATTGGACGTTATGCTTCCCGATGTGGGTGGGTTTTCAATCTGCCAGCAGATAAGGCAGAAGTATAATTTTCCTGTTATTATGCTAACTGCAAAAGACGAAGAGATTGACAAGATTACAGGTCTTACATTAGGCGCTGATGATTACATGACAAAGCCATTTCAACCTCTTGAAATGGTTGCGAGGGTAAAGGCGCAATTGAGAAGATTTACAAAATACAATCTCACAGAACCTATCAAAGAGGAAAGTACAATTGTATTTTCCGGCTTGGTAATGGATAAGGATAAGCATGAATGCACCTTGAATGAAAAGCCTCTTTCCCTTACACCAACCGAGTTTTCGATATTATGGGTTTTAGCGTCAAATAGAGGACGTGTTGTTAGCTCTGAGGACCTATTTCTAGAGGTCTGGGGAGATAAATATTTTACAAACAGCAACAATACTGTCATGGTTCATATCCGACATATTAGAGAAAAGATGGGTGATCGTGCGGAGAATCCCAAGTACATAAAAACAGTATGGGGGGTTGGATATAAAATTGAAGGATAAGCAATTTCGAACTACCCTTACTAGAAAAATAATAATTAAATGTGTAATAACATTAATTATATCAACGCTAATTTATGCGTTATTTTTTGGTGCCATCTTTTTTATTGGACATAGTGTAATTACTTGGTATACGACACCGTTATATCATCTTTTAAAAACCGTTGAGAAGGTTCTAATAGTGAGTACTCCTATTGCTTGGATGATTATGGTGTTGGTTATCATTTACTATTATTGGAGAAGAACGGTCGGTTTTATTGATGATGTAGCTGTGGCAAGCGTTTCTTTAGTGCAGCCCGATGATGAGGATATCCGTTTACCGCAAGAGCTTAGGGAAATTGAAGATAAAATGAATCAAATAAAAAGAACTGCGCGGCAAAATGAGCGGGATGCGAAGGAAGCTGAACGGAGAAAAAATGATCTCGTTGTTAATATTGCACATGATATTAGAACTCCACTTTCATCTGTTATTGGATACCTAAGCCTTTTAAGTGAAGCACCTGATATACCTATAGAACAGCGAATAAAATACACCGATATTACTTTGGAAAAGGCGCAACGTTTAGAGCAGCTAGTGGAGGAGTTTTTTGAGATTACCCGTTTTAATGTAAGCTCTACCATATTGAATTACGGAAAAATTAACTTATCCTTTATGCTTCAGCAATTAGCGGATGAGTTTTATCCAATGCTTTCCCCACAAAATAAACAGGCTGTTGTCCATGCACCTGACGATTTAGTTTTGTGGGGAGACGCAGATAAGCTCTCCCGTGTGTTCAATAATATTATGAAGAATGCTATTGCTTATAGCTACAATGACAGTGTTATTGATATAACTGCATTTGAGCAGGAAGAAAATACAGTCATTCAATTCAAAAACAAAGGGGACCCAATTCCAAAGCAAAAGCTGGACACAATTTTTGAAAGGTTTTTTCGACTCAATACAGCACGTTCGTCAGGAACAGGTGGTTCAGGACTTGGGCTTGCCATTGCAAAAGAGATTGTTGTCGCACATGATGGTACAGTAGAAGCTCAAAGCGACAAGACTCAAACAACGTTTACAGTGACGCTACCAACCAGAATGCAACACGACGGTACTATTGGCGATTCAAATGTGGATTAACTATCAGTTTAATTAGGATCTGAGTTTTATTATAGAATTTGCACACTAACACCTTGTGAGCAGAGGTTGGCAAAAAAATTCAAAAATCTTAAGATTCATTGAGCAAGACATCTTGTAGCTTAAAGAAAAATAAGCTCTCCATAAGCTTTTCTTAAGATTTCAATAAGGTAATAGTCAAAAAGAGTCTGTCTAACTTCGGTAAGATGAAAATACTGAAAAAGACAGGCTTTTTTATTGTGTAAACTACAAGGTTACTGTAATACCATAGAGAGCGTATATCTACTACCTACAGTATTTGGGTATACGATTTGCACTAATGCAGCGTGTTCGCAATCAAATAAATAGCGGTGTATTGTTGTAGATTCACACTAATGTGGTGAGCTTGAATTTAAACCCCTGTTGCTTTCAACAGCAAGGAACAGGAGAAAAAGAAGAAAAAGAGAGGATTGGTCTACATGAAAAAGATAACAGTAGTAGTTTTGTTTGGTGGTCGCTCCACGGAATATGAAGTTTCATTGCAGTCGGCTTGTTCTGTGATAGAGAATCTTGATTCAGAAAAATACAATGTCATTCAGCTTGGTATTACTCGTCAGGGACAATGGCTGAAATATAGTGGTGATACAAGCCACATTAAAAATGATACATGGCACGAGCATCATTCTTGCGTTCCGGCCATTATATCGCCTGACTGCAGCACACCTGGAGTCCTCGTAATGGGTGGCAGTGAGATACAGACAATTCCTATTGACGTGGTGTTTCCTATACTGCATGGAAAAAATGGTGAAGACGGAACAATACAAGGATTACTTGAACTTACAGGCATCCCATGCGTGGGATGTGGAACACTTAGCTCAGCTATTTGTATGGACAAGGATGTGGCTCACAGGCTAGTAAACTTAGCGGGTATAAAAACGCCTGAGTCAATTGTTTTGCATTATTCCACATCAGATGATGAGTTAATAGAGCTAATAGCACATTTGAAGTATCAATTATTCGTAAAGCCCGTAAATGCTGGCTCATCCTTCGGTATTACAAAGGTCTCAAATCAAACCGGATTAAAAGAAGCCATTAGCATTGCATTTGAGCATGATCGAAAAGTGATTATTGAGGAAGGCATTGACGGTTTTGAAGTGGGCTGCGCTGTTCTTGGCAATAAAACTCTTACGATAGGTAAAGTTGATGAAATTGAATTGTCAGATGGCTTTTTTGATTACACAGAAAAGTATAGTTTGAAAACATCTAAAATTCACATGCCAGCTCGTATTGATGAAGATACGGCAAACAGGATAAAACAAACAGCAGCGCTCATTTATAGGACGCTTGGTTGTGAAGGATATGCACGAGTAGATATGTTTTTGACACCGCAAAATGAAATTGTTTTTAATGAAGTGAATAC
>DASRMZ010000067.1:0-23347 GCA_035647675.1 Thermoclostridium sp.
TGGGTTCTCTTTTCAATGTACAAGTTTTATGTTAGGATCAATAGAGAATAATTGCAGTAAGGGAATTAACCATGAATAAACAGTTTTCCTATGATAATTTTATAAGTTCTTGTAAAAATTGTACAAATTGTGATTTGGCAAAGACAAGAACAAATGTTGTAATTGGCAGAGGTGCAAATCTTAATGCACCTGTTATGCTTGTGGGGGAAGGCCCTGGTGAGCAAGAGGATCTTACAGGTGAAGCATTTGTGGGGAGGGCTGGAAAGCTACTGGACCATTTACTTGCTGCGTTAATGTTTGAGCCTGAGGATTATTATATTTGCAACATAGTAAAATGTCGCCCACCAAATAACAGAGTGCCTTCGTCGGAAGAGGCTAATGCCTGCCTGCCCTGGTTAAGATGCCAAGTAAAATATATAGAGCCTAAAATTATAGTCTGCCTTGGTGCTACCGCATTGAAGCACTTGGTTAGCAAAGATGCACGTATTACGCAAGTAAGAGGTAACTGGGTGGAAAGACCCGGTTTTTTTAGAATTATGCCTACATATCATCCCGCTGCTTTATTAAGGGATCCAAAAAAGAAAGAGGAAATGTTTCTTGATATGAAAAAGGTGCGTGAATATCTTAAAACTTTATCTTAGAACCATATCCTAAACTATCTTAATTTTTCTATAATTCACTACCATTTTACTAAGAACAGCAAAAAGGTATGTATCTGTTTTTTAAAGTATTTTGCGAAATTTATTTCAGAGTGTATTTAGGTCATTTAGAGAAGTTATTATCATATAATGAAGTATTCAAAAAAATGAGTGTGGAATGAAACCATTATACGAGGAGCCAATAAATGATTTATTTGGATAACGCGGCAACATCATGGCCAAAGCCTCAATCAGTAACTCAAGCCATGTTGGATATAATAAAAAGAGGATGTGCAAATCCGGGTAGATCGGCCCATACTATGGCGCGGCAAGCTGATGATGCTGTTTTTAGTACTAGAGAGGGTTTAGCAGATCTTTTTAACATAGATGATCCAATGAGAATAGTATATATGCCAAATACAACGTATGCATTGAATGCAGCCATTCATGGTGTTGTGGAAAAAGGTATAACTGTTGTTACAACAGCTATGGAGCACAATTCGGTACTTCGACCTCTAAAGACGCTAGAAAATGAAGGAATTATTAGGTTGGAAATTATTTACCCAGACAAATGTGGCAGGATTGCAGTTCATAGCCTTAAAAAATCATTAAAAAAAGGCGTAAATCTTTTTTGTATGACTCTTTCTTCAAATGTCACAGGTATAATAATGCCGGTTGTAGAGGCTGGTAAACTATGCAGGGAATATGGCATCGCGTTTTTACTCGATGCAGCACAAGGCGCCGGAGTTATTCCCATAGATGTTGACAGAATGAATATTGACCTGTTAGCTTTCCCCGGGCATAAAGGACTTTTGGGTCCGCAGGGCATAGCTGGATTGTATGTAAGGGATGGTATAAAAATAAAACCCTTTATTCAAGGTGGCACAGGTAGTTTTTCAGACAGTCTTGTTCAGCCTGAAATATTTCCAGATATCTTAGAAAGCGGCACACTTAATGTACCCGGAATTATTGGTCTTGGAAAAGGCGTTTCATTTGTTCAAGATGTTGGCATTTCTAATATATGGCTTAAAAAACAGCTTCTATTAAAAATGCTTTTTGATGAGTTTGGAAAACAGAGCAATATAACTGTTTATTCACCACCTCCAGAGCAAAATTCGGGGATATTTGCTATGTCAATATGGGATTTAGATTCATCAGAAGTTGGCTATTTGCTTGATAAAAAATTTGGAATTTGCACAAGAGCAGGCTTCCATTGTGCACCATTGGCTCATCAGGCCCTGGGAACAGCAGATAGGGGTTTAGTTAGGATAAGTCCTGGGTATTTTAATGATGAAACGGAAATGGAGCTAACTATAAAGGCCATACAAAGTATTGTTAAGGGAGTTGATTGACGACATTCTCCCTACACGCCTAAATATCAATTACGGTAACCTCAGGGATGGATAAGAAACGGAATGGAACAATAACCGTTCCCAACCCTCTGCTTATATATATCAAATTTTTGCGTATTGTAGAAAAACCGCTGATATGACCCATTTGGCACAACTTGTCCTTTCGTAGCAATAGGTATTCAAGTTTAAAGGGCATCCATATCTGACCACCGTGGAAATGACCTAATAGAAGCAAATCCACACTATCTTCTGATATATGAAGCGAAATATCAGGGTTATGTGAGAATGAGATTATACAGTCACATTTATCCTTTAGCCCATCAAATATATTGTTATCGACGGGTACTCCTGTTTTAATGTCATCAAGACCAATAAACGCAACTTTTTTTGGCTCATCAGTGTCATTTTCTTGTTTTCCTTGTAAAAAAACCACTTCATTTGTTAGAAACCTGATATCTAATTCCTTCATTGTATCTGTAAAATGTTTTTTAAGCTGTGGATACCTTTTAAACGCAGTGTGTTCGTGATTACCAAAGACAGCGAATACCGGGACTTTAATATCCATTTCTGAAAACCATTTAGCAAACCTTTCTAAATCCTTGGGTTTATCAAGAAGGTCGCCACCTATTAGTATAAAATCAGGGTTTGCCGATATTATGGTTCTTTTCATTCGAGCTGAGGATATATTCAAAAGATCAATATGAATATCTGTAATATGTAAAATACGTAGGCCAGCACCGTATTCAAGGTTATGGTACCTTACCTTATAAGCTGCGGCTTGAATAAACATATATATAATTAATAATAAAAAAAGTGCTGGTACAATTATAAACAATTTTTGCATGTGAAGTTTCCTCACTTTATTATGGTTGTGTGCAAAAGCATTAATAAAGCCAAGTGAATTGACTATGCTCTAGTGTTTATTTTACCAAAAAAATGATAAGATATAAATAGTATAGTAGAATAAAGACTTTTGTGGTGTAATATTGTTACAGTTCACAGGTAATCAGAGAGATATAACTGTGCAATATAAGGAAAACATTAGCGCAATGAAGCTTAGAGATGTATAGTCAGGGTGAAGATCCGCAAGCCGACTGTTTGAGCAAAAATGTAACAACGAAAATGATTTGAAGTTGCAGATAGCTGGAGGGATAAATATGAAAAGGTTTATTATAATAGTATTGGATAGCGTTGGTATTGGTGAAATGCCTGATAGTAAGGATTATGGGGATGAGGGTAGTAATACATTAGGTCATATTTCTCAAAGTATAGAAGGTTTTGCACTGCCTAATCTTGAGAAGCTTGGGCTTGCTAATATAGATGGATTTAAAGAAACATATCGCACAGATACAAATTTACAAGAACAAAAGCTTATAGGTTCATATGGTAAGTTAGCTGAAAAATCCGTAGGAAAAGATACTACCACCGGACATTGGGAGATTGCAGGGATTATTTTAGAAAAACCATTTCCACTTTTCCCTGAAGGATTTCCAGATGAATTAATGAAAGAATTTGAAAGACGGATTGGAAGAAAGACCCTTGCCAATAAGCCTGCTTCGGGAACAGTTATAATACAGGAGCTGGGAGATGAACATGTAAAAACGGGTTTCCCTATTGTGTATACTTCAGCCGATAGCGTATTTCAAATTGCAGCTCATGAAGATGTGATTTCCATAGAAGAGCAGTATAAAATTTGTGAAACAGCCCGTGAAATGCTAACAGGTGATTATGGCGTGGGTAGAGTTATTGCAAGGCCCTTCATAGGCCAATCTGGAAATTATGTGCGCACAGAACGAAGGAAGGATTTTTCCATTAACCCACCCCAAAAAACAATTCTCAATTTATTAAAGGAAAACGGATTTGAGGTACGTGGTGTTGGAAAAATCCAAGACATTTTTAATGATTCAGGCATAACAAAAGCCGTGCACACACACTCAAACCAAGAAGGAATAGATAAAACCATTGGATGGATTAAAGAACAGTACTCAGGTCTGTTATTTACTAACCTTGTGGATTTCGATATGCATTTTGGACATAGAAATAATGTGGAAGGATATGCAAAGGCGTTAAGTGAGTTTGATAACAGGCTTCCTGAAATAATATCACATCTTAAAGATGGCGATATACTATTGATTACTGCGGACCATGGATGTGATCCTACAACGAGCAGCACTGATCATTCCAGAGAATATGTACCCCTTCTTGTAACGGGTAAAAGCATAAAAGAAGGTGTAAACCTCCACATTAGAGGAAGCTTCGCTGATATTGCAAAAACAATAGGTGAGTATTTTGGGGTGGAAAATGATTTGCCTGGGGAGAGTTTTCTAAGTTTGATAAAATGATCTGCATAAAGATATTTTACCTATATTTTTATGTACAGGCGACCAAGGGTACATGTTTAGGCAGCTAAAAAACAAAACTTAATGAAGAAACCCCAGTCATATAGGCAGAGTATTAGGGCATGTTAAAAAACTGAAAGGAGCATAGGTTGTATGTTTGCATTGGACATAGTTGTGAAAAAACGCAATGGAGAAAAGCTTACCAAAGAAGAAATTAAGTACTTTATTGATGGATATACAAAAGGTGAGATTCCTGATTATCAGGCTTCGGCTTTTCTAATGGCAATATATTTTAAAGGGATGGATACCCAAGAGACTCTGTGGTTGACGGAGGCCATGCTTCATTCAGGTGATATTGTTGACCTTTCCTGCATACCTGGAATAAAGGTTGACAAACATAGTACAGGTGGTGTTGGAGATAAAACCACCCTTGTCATTACACCTATTGTTGCTGCTTGTGGGGTATCTGTAGCTAAAATGTCAGGTAGAGGCTTAGGGCATACCGGCGGAACCATCGACAAGTTAGAATCGATACCTGGTTTTCGTACAAGTCTTTCACCAAAAGAATTTATAACAAATGTTAAGGAAATCGGAATTGCCGTTGCTGGTCAAACAGGCAATCTTGCACCTGCCGATAAAAAATTATATGCGTTAAGAGATGTAACTGGTACAGTGGAAAATGTCTCCTTAATTGCAGCCAGTATAATGAGCAAAAAGCTTGCTTCAGGCTCAGACGCAATAGTCCTTGATGTAAAAATAGGTAGTGGAGCCTTTTTGAAGACAGCTGAGGATGCAAGAAAGCTTGCTAAGACTATGGTAGACATAGGGCATGGCGCTGGGAAAAAGACTATTGCTATTTTAACTGATATGGACAGGCCCTTGGGAAATAATATAGGAAATGCACTGGAGGTCAGCGAAGCAGTTGAAATACTAAAAGGGAATGGTGCAGATGATTTACGAGAGGTTTGCATTGAGCTGGCAACAAATATGCTTTTTCTAGCAGATAAAGGTGACATAGAGGTTTGTCGTGAGCAAGTAATAAATTCAATTGAAAATGGTACTGCTTTAAATAAACTAATTCAAATGGTGCAGATGCAGGGTGGCGATGCAAAAGCTATAGAGGATACCTCTAAACTACCCCAGGCTGCCATTAAGTTTGAATGGAAGTCCGCTATATCTGGATATATAGAGAAGATGAATGCAGAAAAGCTTGGAATTGCCTCTCTTATTTTGGGAGCTGGTAGAAAGAACAAGGATGATATAATAGATCCTTCGGCTGGAATTGTACTATGCAAAAAGAGTTGCGATAGGGTAGAAGCTGGACAGACACTTGCAGTTTTGCATACATGTGACAAGGAGCGTATTTCAGAAGCTCTCAAGGTTTTGAAAACGGCAATCAGCATAAGTAAAACACCTGTTTCAAGGCATCCACTCATTTTGGGAAAAGTTCAATAATACTTAATCAAAGGCCTTTGAGGAATAACCTTTAAAAATATTAGCCATACAATATCTGATGTCTAGCATCCATGCATAATCACAACATATGTATAGGGGATCTTAAAAAACAAACATCACAAAATGCCCATTAAAAAAAGAATAAGCCTGAATAAACTTATATAGTCCATGCATACATTTATTATGGGACTATAAGTTTCAGGAGCGTCCAAAAATGAAAAAGAAAGTAGTTATATGGTTATTATTATTTGCTCTATTGTTCATTCCAGTAAATAGAGTGGTCTTTGCTGTTGAAGAAGAAAACAGTATTAAGAAAGAAGACAAAACTGAAGAAAACAAAAAACTAGAGGATGAGAACAAGCCAAAGGACAATGAAAACAAACCTTTGAATGATGAGAACAAGCCAAAGGACAATGAAAATAAACCATTAAATGATGAGAATAAGCCGGCAGAAGAGGAAAACACTCAGTTAATAGGCAATGAAAATGTACCCCTGATACAAAATATGCCTTTTGAAATCAAAGCAAAATCAGCATTATTAATGGCTGGAAATACCGGTGAAATCATTTTTGAGATGGATAGTAATACAAAGCTACCCATTGCATCTATAACAAAAATCATGACTATGCTGTTGCTTATGGAGGCTGTGGAGCAAAATAAAGTCACTATGGATGATGTAGTTGTTGCCTCTGAACATGCATGCGGTATGGGAGGCTCTCAGGTCTACCTTGCCGTTGGTGAAGAATTTACAGTACACGATCTACTAAAGGCAGTTGCCATTCATTCCGCTAATGATGCCTCAGTTGCGCTGGCAGAACATGTTGCAGGCAGCGAGGGTGTTTTTGTATCCATGATGAATGAAAGAGCAGCAGCTCTTGGTATGACAAATACTAATTTTTTAGATTGTTCTGGACTAACGGATATAGGGCACTATAGTACTGCAAGGGATATTGCAATAATGGCTAGAGAGCTAATAACAAAACATCCAATCATTATTGAGTATACAACGATAAAACGTGACACATTTAGAAGCGGGACATTTGGGCTGGATAATACAAATCACCTCATCGGAAAATACAGAGGCATGACAGGATTAAAAACTGGTGTAACGGATGCATCTGGGTACTGCCTTGCGGCTACTGCTTCCCGTGACGGTCTTGATTTAATATCCGTTGTATTAGGAGCGGACAGTATGAGCCTACGTTTTTCTGAATCTGCTAAGGTACTGGATTATGGGTTTTCCAACTACGAAATAATGACAATAGACAGACAAGGTGCAATTGCTGGCAATGTAGATGTGAAAAAAGGTCTTGGGTTATCTGTACCTGTAGCATATGAAGAAAATAGCTCCGTCCTATTGAAAAGAGGGCAAAGGGATAAAGTTAAGGAGGAAGTCCGTTTGCCCGAAAATGTTCAAGCACCTGTTTTGGTAGGAGACAACGCCGGTGAGATGGTATTAACACTTGATAATAACAATATTTTGAACATACCTCTAATAGTGACGGAGGATGTTGGTAAAGCCACATGGCTAAAATTATTCTGGAGACTGACAGTGCACTGGTTCTCCTTGGCTAGGAGGTAAAAGAGGCAACCACCATTAACCAAGAAGCCCCAGTTGTTATTGTTCAATCGCATATAGCTGTGCATAACGGAAACTAAGCTTCATTTCGCTAATGTTTTCCTTATATTGCACAGCTATTTATGAAAAGCTATTAAATTCATAGGTGCTTAAATTTGTACAATAAGGTTAGCATAACCTAGCCTTAACTCATTAGTCGTTACTGTTCTTTGAGATATAGCTGTGCATAACGGAAACGACGCTTCATTTGCAAGAGATCTACGTCTTCGTCTGTGTTTGACAGATTAAAACTCATATTATATGATGAGAAAAATAGATTTTACATGTGCGGGGGATTTATGAAATCTTTAAGACCTTTGCAAAGAGCCGCTTTTACAGATGTTTTGGATTACGGGATTTTTTTATTTAAGAAACATTTTAAAAAGCTCTTTATTATAAACCTAATATTTAATATACCGGTAATGCTGTTGTTAACTATATTCAACCCAGTCTTCACACAGCAATACTGGGGTTTAGTAGATCCAAATGCTATCATTATGAATACACCAAATGAAATGTTTTCCTCAATGTTCACTCTTTATGCTATGCTGTTTGGTTCTTTGGGTCTGCAAGGAATTTATGCTATAACCCTTAAAAATGTATGGGAAGGATCCATAGTTAAAATTCTTTATGCTGATGCAGTGCTAAACCAAGAAAGGACCATAAAGCAGGTAATTAAGGAGTGCTTTAACCAGTTTGGTACATTACTTTTGGGGCGGTTATTATACATATTGATACAAAGTGCTATTTTTATAGCCATATATATAGTTATTTTAATAGGAGTATTTGCTGTTGTATTTGGTATTATGGGAATCGGAACTACAGCATTTATAGCTCCTTGGCTCTCCGTTGCCCTGATCATTCTTGGGGTATTGGTTGCAATAGCAGTGATTTTATTTATTACTATAACGGTAGGAGCTCTTTATGGAAGGTTTTGGATGTTTCTACCTTCAGTTTGCATTGAACAACAAAAAGCAGGCACTAGTATAGGTCGGGGTGGAAGCCTTGGAAAGAACAGCTTCTTTCTTGTTGGTCTTACCTTCATTTCTGCCAATATACTAATAGGGTTATTACCTCTCATAGTAAATGTTTCTATTAGTTTCATTAGTTTAGCATCTGGAAACCTTGATGTTGAATTATTTAGGGCTGGTGCAGTGGTAACTCAACTGTTTGCTGAAATATTGCGTCCTTTAATAACTTGTATTTTGACAGCTTTATATATTACATTAAGAGTTAAGGGTGAGGGCCTTGATATGGAAGTAACATTATGGGAGATAAAAAAAGAAGAGCAGGATAGAAAAAAACGTTGGTTGTCGGAGGCATCTAATGCAAACCAATGAAATAAATGAACAAAAGATACGTGAAATAGTTAACAGTATTTTAGAACGCAGGGAATTTCAAGAAAGCAAAGGACCAAATCCGCTTGTAGAGGCTATAGGCAGGATATGGGAAGCGATTCAGGAATGGGTAAGGGAATTGCTCCAAAACAGAAATCAAAACCGGGGATTCCAGTTTAATCCCGAATTGTACAGTTCACCGCTTCAAACTATACTAAAAATACTGCTTGTCTTAATTGCAGTTTTGCTTATATTTTTTTTAATTCGCCTACTTATAAAGAGGGTATACCTTCCACATAAAATTAAAAAAAGCCAGATTCCGAGAGTATATGATTATTTAGAAAACCCTAACCAGGCTATGGGAAAATTTAATTCACACATGGCTGCAAAGGAGTACTCAAATGCATTTAGACTTCTTTTTATTGCAGTACTTTTAGAGCTTAACAAAAGGAAAATAATCAAAATTGAAAAATGGAAGACCAATCGAATTTATATGCGTGAAATAAGCTTAGCAGATGCGGCTTTAGCATCACCGATGCAGGAGTTTTCCACTTTATTTAATGCCTGCTGCTATGGAGACAAGACAATTGATGAGGCAAGTGTTAACAAGTGGTTGGACTTTTATAATAAACAAAAGGCAGAGGCACTACAAGATTAAAATAGGAGAACCTTGATTGAAGAGCAAATTTAAAAAAATCATTCAATATACAATAGTTTTGTTTTCATTGTTATTAATAGCTCTTATTTTGTACTCTGTAACTGTGTATGAGCAGGATTTTCCTGAATATAGCTCATATAGTGCAGATACAACAGGGATTAAGGCTTTATATCTGCTTACCCAAGAATGCGGTTTTCAAGCCTCACGATACCATTACCCTGCAAAATTCCTCGATGAGGAAGCTGTAATGGTATCCTTTAAACCAGCAGAGGTATTATTTAATGAGCCTGAAGAGCAAAGTGGGTTAAATAGCTGGCTTGATAAGGGTAATACCCTAGTGATGGTCATAGATGAGCGTAGCGTGGGTGAGCTTTGGATTTTTGACTTGATTTCCCAAACAAAAAAGTGGCATGAAGTTAAAAGCATCGGTGAGGTTACTGCTACATGGTATGGGTTGGAAAACGGGACAATATGCGTGTTAAATAGTGCTGATGAATTCTTAAATGATAGTATTTCCAACTCAGATGCATCTATTGCATTTATAAAGTTGCTTACCGAGCTTAATAACCCGAAAGTGTTGTTTAATGAGTATTATCAATATATGCAGGTTCCGGCACCAAATATTTGGGAGTTACTTGGGCCTGTGGGTCAGTTGATAGCTATTCAACTTCTACTTGTAATTTTACTTATTGTGATAAGGGGTTGGAAGTCCTTCGGACGTGTTCGAGGAGACATCGGTATGACAAAAAGACCTGAAAATGAAGTTGTTAAGGCACTCTCAGGCCTTTACCAACGCAAGAGGGCATATCCGTTGGCATTATCCAATTATTATGGATATTTCACGAGAAAATACGGTAGATATTTAGAGGTACCCAGCCCAATACAAAAGCGAGCTATACGTATATTAGCTGAATGTGAGTATTATTTGAACGCGAAGAAATTATCTAAAAAAGAGTTAGCCAGTATTGTTCGCCGCCTTGATAGGTTAGAGCTTGAGATAAATGGTAGTATGCAAAAAAAATGATTGCAAAATATGTAACGCCGCAAAATATTCGATAAAGTCACGAGTGTTCTTAGTTGTGTTTGATAAATGCGAATAAGTTTGAACAAATAGCAGCGAGTAACCCCAAAGAAAGGAATGAAAGTTTATGGAGTTGAATGTAGTTCAAGAAAAATATGAATTGTTAGTTCAAGAGCTAAAGAAAGTTTTAGTCGGCCAGGAAGAATTTATTGAACATTTAGTCATAGCACTATTTACAGGTGGTCATGTATTGATTGAGGGGGTACCAGGGCTTGGGAAAACACTGTCGGCAAGAACCCTTGCAAAAACCTTAGATGCAGATTTTTCAAGAATACAGTTTACTCCTGATTTAATGCCTTCCGATGTAACAGGAACAAAGGTTTTTGATGTGAAAAGCAGTGCCTTTTATATGAAGAAGGGTCCTGTTTTCACAAATATATTATTGGCTGATGAAATAAACCGAGCTACACCAAAAACACAATCTGCACTGTTGGAATGCATGGAAGAGGGGAATGTGACAATCGATGGTGAAACCTACACACTTTCCAAGCCTTTTATGGTTGTGGCTACAATGAACCCATTGGAGTTTGAAGGAACGTATCCCTTGCCTGAAGCACAGCTTGATAGGTTTTTGATGAAGCTTATAATAAGGCATTTACCTCCTGAGCAGGAAGAGGTGCTCCTTAAAAAGGTAAATGAAAGTGATGGTGAAATAACGCCAGACCAAGTTACACCCGTTATTACTTCTAGCGAGTGGGTGGCTATCAATCAAGAGATTAATAAGGTGCATGTAAGTGACAATATTATTCGTTTCATATCCACGATTGTATATGCAACGAGAAACTCTCATGCAGTACTTTTAGGTGCAAGCTCGCGTGCTTCCATTGCCATTATGAAATGTGCTAAAACCCTTGCAGCCTTCTCAGGAAGGGATTTTGTAATACCAGAGGATGTTGTTGAGGTTGTGAACCCTGTCCTTAGGCATAGGATTATTGTAAAACCGGAAACACAGCTTGACAATATATCTGTCGATGACATTTTGGATGGAATAATAAAAAATGTTGAGATACCGAGGTAAGAGGAGCTTATGTTTTTTAGTAAACGCTTTATTCTATTGGCATTAATAGGTGTAATCCCGGCGGCTTTATCATTTATACCCGGTGTTGGTGTATATGCATTTTTAGTGTATAATTTTCTGCTCTTTGTTTTGTTGGTTATCGACTTTTCACTATCGCCAGCACCTCAGGATTTTATTATTAAAAGGAGCATGGATTCAAAATTATCACTTTCTGTCTGGAATAGGATTGATCTTTATATAGAAAATCCTACCGAGTATAAATTTAAGATTAAATTAAGAGATGCAGCGCCTGAAAGCTTTGATGTGGATAACGAGATTATAGATTTTGTGATTGACTCTAAAGAGAACAAAAGTATATATTACAGGGTAAAACCTAAAAAAAGGGGAGAGTACAAATTTCCTGACTTACACATTCGAATTACTGGTGTATTAGGGCTTTGTGTTCAATCAAGGACGCTGAAAATAACTGATAAGATAAAGGTGTACCCAAATTTAAAAGATATGCGCAATAGCCATATTCTAACCGCTCAAAAGAGAAGGCTTTTGGATGGCATTCAAAGGATGCAAAGCCTTGGTGTGGGTACAGAGTTCGAGAGTATACGTGAGTACAGCCCTGGTAATGACTATAGGCATATAAACTGGACTGTTACAGCAAGGGCAGGGCATCTTTATACAAATCATTATGAGCCTGAAAAAAATCAATATGTATATTTACTAATGGATACGAGCAAGGTTATGAAAGAAGAGATAGGTGGTATTTCTAAGCTTGATTATGCAGTAAATGCCGCATTTATAGTGGCAGAAACAGCATTAAACTATGGGGATAATATAGGCCTTTTGTCCTTTGATAGTGAAATAAACAGAATGGTTACGGCAGGCAAAGGAATGGGGCATTTTAGAAAAATAGCAGACAGTCTGTATAATGTTCAAACCACTGAGGCGTATGCCGATTATCAAAGAGCATTCTCCGCACTTCAAAAAGAGCAAAATAGACAAAGCTTAGTGCTTTTATTTACCGATCCGTTTAACTTTGAGCATGCAAAGGATATTGTTAAGGCGTGGAAGGGTTATGCACCAAGGCATAAAGTTATAGTGCTGGCAATAAAGAATCCTGCTTTGCATTTTGAAGCACAAAAGGACGTCACGCAGGCAGGAAACATATTTGACAAAAGTGCAGCAATTAAATTAATCGATGATAGACAGCGTACCTTTTCAATTCTTGGAATGTCTGGAATACATGTACTGGAATCCGAACCAGACAAATTTACCATTGATGCTGTTAATAGGTATATAGAAGTGAAAACAGGTATACATTCAGTGCGCTGACTATTCTTTCCCGTTCCAGCAATATGTGCACAGGTTTTTGTGGGGTAAGTTAATGGCATCAAGCATATCTGGAAGAGCTTGATATTTTAATGATGAAAAATCAAGCTGCTTTGCTATATGGTCAACCATGCAATTGTATTTTTCAGATTTATGGTCAGAGTACTTATCCAAATTAATAGAGTCATTTCCCTCAATCTTTTTTATAGCACGGCGTGCAGCAAGATCCAGTACAGATCTCATCCTTGAAAAATTAAGGTATTTACAATTAAAAATTAATGGTGGACATGCTGAGCGTATATGAACTTCCTTTGCATTATAGCTGTATAACAATTGAGCTGTTTCTCTCATTTGTGTGCCTCGCACTATTGAATCATCACAAAATATTAGTCTTTTGTTTTCAATTAAATCGGTAATGGGCATGAGCTTCATTTTTGCTATTCTTTGTCTGACATCCTGTGTTTGAGGGGTAAAGCTTCTTGACCATGTAGGCGTGTACTTAACAAATGGTCTTGCATATGGTATGCTTGCTTCATTTGCGTAACCAATTGCGTGAGCAATACCCGAGTCAGGTATACCACAAACAAAATCAGCATCCACTTTATCATTACGTGCTAATATTGCACCGTTTCTGTTGCGCATTATTTCGACATTCACGCCTTCATAGGCGGAGGATGGATATCCAAAATAAACCCATAAAAATGAGCAAATCTTCTTTTTTTCTCTAGGGGGGGATATTTGTTCAATACCATCGGGCGTAAGAAGTATGATTTCACCCGGACCCAATTCGTATATTGTTTTATATCCAAGATTAGTTAATGCACAGGACTCAAATGTAACACAAAATGCCCCATCCTTTTTACCTACTATTAGCGGGGTTCTACCGTAATAATCCCTTGATGCGTAAATCCCTTTGCTTGTTAAAACCAGCATGGAGCACGAACCATCGATTGTCTCCTGAACTCTAAGGATACCATCTTTAAATGAATCCTCTTGATCAATAAGTGCAGATACAACCTCAGTTGGATTAATTTCGCCTTCGCTCATCTCAAGGAAATGGATTAAATTCTTTTTAAAGCATTCATCAACGATTGCATCAATATTATTTATCCGTCCAACGGTTGTGATAGAATAATTGCCAAGGTGAGAGCGAACGGTAAGAGGTTGTGCCTCATAGTCACTTATGCAGCCAATACCCATATTACCGTTCATGTCTGATAAATCCACTTCAAACTTTGAACGAAACTGTATGTTTTCTATATTATGAATGAATCTTGTAAATGATTTTCCTGTCCAAACAGCCATTCCACCCCTGCTTGAGCCTAGGTGGGAGTGGTAGTCAGTTCCAAAATACAAATCCATTACGCAATCTTGCTTTGATACAACTCCAAATATGCCTCCCAAAAGTGTAAACACTCCTTTTCAAAAGATAAATTATTATTAAATTAAGTATTTTGCGTTGCTAGTTATTTGCGTACCACCTTATAATATGTTGTGGTTATGCATGAAGGCTTGCCATCACATATTGTAAAGCTAATATTTAAAAGGAAACATCACAAAATGCCTTTGTGGTAGCTTTGCAAGGATTTAACCTTATCTTCCTTTGCATGGTCATGCTTATAAACCTTAATTCCTTTTACACTGGCAAGTGCAGCCGTCATGGTAGTGATATACGGAATATGGTACTTAATTGCACTCTTGCGTATATATGAATCATCATATTGGCTTTGTTTTCCCGAGGGGGTATTCACAATAAGCTGTATTTCGCTGTTCATAATCAAGTCAATTATATGGGGTCTACCTTCATATATCTTTTTAACAATACGGTTTTTTATACCATTGTCGTTAAGGAAATTGTGTGTGCCCTCAGTTGCTATTATTTCAAAATCTAATTCTGCAAACATACTTGCGATTTCAAGTAGGGAAGTCTTGTCTTGCTCAGCAATGCTCATTAATACAGCGCCTTTAGTTGGTAGCGGTGTTTGTGTCGCCTCCTGTGCTTTAAAAAATGCAAGACCAAATGAATTTGCTATGCCTAAGACCTCACCAGTGGAACGCATTTCAGGACCCAATAGCGGATCAACCTCATGAAACATATTAAATGGAAAAACTGCTTCCTTAACACCAAAATGCAGTATGCTTTTTTGTTTTAAATTATCAACAGGGGAAGGCTCTCCCTTATGGGCTGCTAGAACAGCTTGTGTTGCAAGCCTTGCCATTGATACATTACAAACCTTTGATACCAGCGGAACTGTTCTTGATGCCCGTGGGTTTGCTTCAATAACGTATACACAATCCTTATAAATAGCATACTGCATATTCATAAGACCCACAACCTTCAGCTCGTTGGCTATTTTACGCGTATACTCGGATATTGTATCAATGTGTTTTTGTTCAATGTTGATGTGTGGTATAACACAAGCCGAGTCACCCGAGTGTATGCCAGCTAGCTCAATATGCTCCATGACTGCAGGAACAAATGTATTTTTACCATCAGAAATAGCATCAGATTCTGCTTCTATTGCATTTTCAAGAAACTTGTCTATAAGAAGTGGCATATCGGGTGTGACACCGGCTGCCTCAGAGACGTATTTTTCAAGCATTTCCTGATCGTAGATTACTTCCATACCACGTCCACCAAGAACATATGAGGGTCTAACCATTAATGGATAGCCTATATCGTTCGCACAAACCAAGGCTTCTTCAAAATTACTTGCCATTCCGGACTTTGGCATTGGTATATCTAACTTTTCCATCATATGACGGAACTGGTCTCTATCCTCAGCCATGTCGATTGTTTCCGGAGTTGTCCCAAGTATATCAACACCTGCTTTAGATAGCTCTACTGCAATATTTAATGGAGTTTGACCACCAAACTGAACAATTACTCCAATGGGGTTTTCTTGCTCATAAATGCTCAACACATCTTCGACTGTAAGAGGTTCAAAATAAAGCCTATCTGATGTATCGTAGTCTGTTGAAACAGTTTCAGGGTTACAATTGACCATTATTGTTTCGTATCCCATATCCTTAAGCGCCATAGTAGCGTGAACACAGCAATAATCAAACTCTATTCCCTGTCCTATACGATTAGGGCCGCCGCCTAGGATCATGACTTTTTGTTTAGCAGCTGCATTTTCATCGTATGCTGCCTTACTATCCTTTGAACCATTATAAGTGGAAAAGTAATAGCATGCATTTTCAACGCCACTAACAGGAATGGATTGCCATGATTGAACAATATCAAGATGTTTTCTTTGATTTCGGATTTCTTCCTCGCTAGCATTTAGAAGCTTTGCAAGATATTTATCGGAAAATCCATCTCTTTTAGCCTGAGCTAGTAATTGTGTAGGTAAAAGCGTGCCCTTATATTTTAATATTTGTTCTTCAAGCTCAACAAGCTCTTTCATTTGCTGAATAAACCAAGTGTTTATGTGAGTAATTTGGCTTAACTGCTTGATATCAACACCTTTTCGCAGTGCTTCATACATTATAAACTGCCTCTCACTTGAGGGCTCTATTATTAATTCTAACAAATCATTTAATTCATAATCATTATAGCTATTTGCAAATCCTAAACCGTATCTTCCAATTTCAAGAGAACGTATTGCCTTTTGAAATGCTTCCTTATAGGTTTTACCAATGCTCATAACTTCGCCAACGGCCCTCATTTGTGTTCCAAGCTTATCGCGCGAGCCTTTAAACTTTTCAAAAGCCCAGCGAGGAAACTTTATAACAACATTTTCGTTTGACGGTGTATATTCATTGAGGCTGCCACCTTTATAATAAGGTATTTCATCAAGTGTCATTCCTACAGCGAGTAATGCTGAAATAAAAGCAATGGGAAAGCCAGTGGCCTTTGATGCGAGTGCAGATGAGCGGGATGTGCGAGGATTGATTTCTATAATAGCAATTTTGCCTGTTTTAGGGTTATGAGCTAATTGAACATTTGTGCCACCTATTACTTCTATTGCTTCGACTATTTTATATGCATGGTCTTGTATACGCTGCTGTAGTTGTGAACTTACTGTGAGCATTGGTGCGGAACAAAATGAATCGCCGGTATGCACACCCATGGCATCAATGTTTTCAATAAAGCATACAGTAATCATTTGACCTTTTGAATCACGTACAACTTCAATTTCAAGCTCTTCCCAGCCAAGCACTGATTCTTCTATTAAAATCTGACCAACCATACTTGCTGAAATGCCGCGATTTGCAACAATGCGCAATTCCTCGATGTTATAAACAAGGCCTCCGCCAGTGCCACCCATTGTATATGCGGGACGTACAACAACTGGGAATCCAAGCTCAAGTGCTGTTTTTTCAGCTTCCTCTACAGTATACGCCGGCATGCTGCGTGGGGTATCTATACCCAAGCTATCCATTGTCTCCTTAAAGGAAATTCGGTCTTCTCCACGCTCTATTGCATCAACCTTTACCCCTATAACCTCTACATTATATTTTTCAAGTACTCCTGCTTTGGATAGCTCCAAACAAAGATTTAATGCAGACTGTCCGCCCAAGTTAGGGAGGAGGGCATCGGGGCGTTCTTTTTCAATGATTTGAGTAAGTCGTTCAAGGTTTAATGGCTCAATATATGTTACATCTGCTATTTCTGGATCTGTCATGATTGTGGCAGGGTTTGAATTTACCAATACGACTTCGTAACCGAGTCCTTTTAGAGCCTTGCAAGCTTGGGTGCCGGAATAGTCAAATTCGCAAGCTTGCCCAATAATAATCGGTCCTGAACCAATGATAAGTATTTTTTGGATATCAGTCCTTTTTGGCATATGTTTAACTCCTTAGAATGTAATATGCGGTTTGTATAGGCCGCCAACATTTATTATATGAGTATTTTGCAATGTGACCTTTTAAATATTAGCTATACAATATGTGTAGATAAACCTTCACGTATAATTACAATATATTGTACTGTGGAATCCAAAACATACAACATCGCAAAAAACTTTCTAATTAACTATCATATAATATAAATCGTATTGCTTCAATAGCTTAAAATTCTCCATTATAACTTACGAGCGTCGCACTTGTTACTCCATCTATATTGGAAAGCTCAGAAATAAAGGAGGTGTCATCATCATTTACCTTTATTTCATAAGTGGCTTCAACGTTATCATTAGTAACGGTTTTTGTTTTTAATTTCTTGTGCGCAATTTCATCAATCACTTCCATAACAGAGCTTTGGCTCTCGCTGTTACAATTTATAATTAAAAGGTAAGAGCCTGCATTATTTCCGCGGATATAACTAAACGCAATAATAACCACAGAAATCATCAACGAGCCTGTTATAGAAAGAGTGTAAAAGCCTGCGCCTGTAGTTATACCTACAGCAATTGCCCAAAACAAATAAGCTAAGTCCATGGGCTCTTTAATAGCTGTACGAAATCGTACAATACTTAGTGCGCCAACCATACCAAGAGATAGTGTTAGGTTCGAGGTTATTGGCATTATAATATAGGAAGTAACCATTGTTACAACAACCAAAGAAAAGTTGAAGGTTCGGTTATATACAACTCCCTGAAAAGTTATTTTATATACAAAATAAATTAATACGCCCACTGACAAGGATAATAGCAGTACAATTATTATTCTTTGTGGGTTAATTGATAGGTTTCCCATATCCTCGATGAATTTTTTCTTGATTATGTCACTAAAGTTTATAGTCTTGTTATCCATTTTATTCCACCTCAAATACATTTTTCTGTAAATTTTCTACATAATATATATTTTGAAATAGACATTCTTTCACTGTTTAGTTCTTTGAGCATCTTTGAAAAAGCAGGTGAAAGAAATCTATTAAATTTTACCTCCATAATCATGAACTTTGGGTCCATGACACTTACTGAAGGAGCATTTGCATTCCATAAATCATAGGCGTAAAGTCCAGAACGTAAATTCATATCAAAGGTTATGCGCACGTTTTCAATAGGATGAATGTATGTTTCTCTTAAATAATCAACTAAAACACAGGGCTTGAGTAAAAGAGTTTTCATTTGAATATATACATCCGATAAAAGAGCGCTGTCATAGATTAGCAATGAGTCTGTTTTTCCGGCAATTAGATCATTGCATAGATCCTGAGAAATAAGTTCAGATTCCTTTTGTGTGTATTGACCTTCCTTGCCTTTTCTTTCGAGCTTTATTACCGAGTTACTATAGTTGTATATTCGTATTCTATATTTTTTTCTTATCCCTACACCACTTAGCTTTTCGTAATAACCATTATTATGTAAGTCATCAAAATACAGACTCCTTACATGGTATTGACTATTAGAATCAGCATAGGGATCTTTGTTCATAAATTGAACAAACTTACTTTTTAGTCTTAAATATTCACTATAGCTAATTAAAAACTTATATTCATGTCGGTACTTTTTTATTATTGCCAAACTAAACACCTCTAAATTGGGATTTGAAACCGTAGCCTGTCATTTGTTCATCTGTTAAATTAAAGTATTGTTGTATATACATATTAACATAGTGCGGCCTTGCTGTAATAAAATCCTTAAGTTTTTGAATACATGATTTCCATAAGGAGTATGAGCCTGTCCATCTTTTGTAGTTCCTTGCAATCTCGGGGTCAATCTCTTCAGCTAATTCGTCAATCAATGAGATCACCCTTTGTGTTTCAAAGGTATTGTTCATATGGTATGCAAACCGTGTTAAAAATTCATTTCTAAACTCATCATTTTGCAAAAGCCCCATTTGTATTGTTGTAGAGAACCAGTTACCAGTACCCGTCCCGGCAGGGTTAAAAACATGGCTTACAGTATCATGATCAACCCTTCTAAAGGCCATATCAAAGTCGAACAAAATCCAATGCCATTTTGAGCTTGGTGTTCGTTCCCGCCAAAATTTTATATTTCCGTTGTCGGTATTTGCTGCATATATGACAGCAATTTGGTAATCAATGAAATTGTCCACATTTATTAATGTTTTTACATGCTCATAGTTTTCATCAATGCTTAAATCGTGATTGTTTATATATTCAAGGAGGGATTTAAAATTAGAGAAATCTCCTTGATGTACTCGATTATTACCTTCTATTATATCAAGATTATCAGGGTTAGGTAAACCATTGTTAAACGAAAGAAAATGTCTGTCGGTTGATTCTCTAAGTGTATATAGCCCCCAATACTCGCCGTTCAAATACATAACTACAGGTCGGTAAGCCTGGTAATCAATTTTAGTGTCTTTCATTAATTGAGTAATGAGTACATCACGGATTTTTGTATTTCCATTGTCTTGACCTGAGTTTCTAAGAACAATGGATTGATATTTATGTAAATCTTTTTCGGGAAAGACGCAATAATCTATATATTCATTCCCATATTTCTTCCTTGCATCAATGCCAAAGGATTTTTGGTCTGCTGCTCGGGTATATTCGCCGTGTATTGAAAGGCCAGCATCCATGCTAAACGCTAAGCTTCCATCTGTTTCGTAAAACTCAACGTGGGCAGATTTTTCCCACTCCTGCCAAAAGTTAGCTCCCTTGTAGGGGTATTCTTCTTCAGCATTTTCGCCCATAACATAAATTCCTGTATCCACATCCCAAAGATTTTGGGGATTGGTGGTGACGGATGTTGTTGCAAAGCCGTTTATAGGCTCGACAAAATATGTATTTGCCATGACTTTACTTGATAAATATCCTTCCTTATATGCACAGGTGCTTATAACGGTAGTTGAGTTGATTTCTATTGGTTGGGTATATTTCAAAGAATCAGGCCCAGGTTCAGAGCCGTCAGTAGTATAGCAAACTATTGCATTGTCATCATTAGAGAATAAGGACAATAAGAGCCCAGAAGGATAAAACCCTCCTGAATCTGAAAAATCAGGGCTATCACAGCGCCCTACACAGGTGTTTTTAGCATCATTGTGGTGGTTAGGTGTTGGATTTGTAAAGAAACAGGGTTGGGAGGCATTATCTATATACCCATAAGAGATATCTGCGGGTAATTCCGGAATATCCAATCTTTGTACTATATTTCCTTCCGGATCAGAAAAAAATAGCACATCTCCATTTGCACTAAGGCCGAAATCAGCATACAAGTAGTCTTGACCTGTGAATCCAGAGTATTCCTTTGACAGAAATACTATTGCTGTTTCGTATGGCTGAACTATACATGAAGGGAAGGTCCATTTATCAAAGCAATCACATTCATCTGTGAGCATGTATCCTTCAAGATTTTGAATGCTTTCAGTTGTGTTTCTTATTTCAATCCAGTCATGATAAATACCGTTTTCATCAGCCAATGTGTTTTCATTTCTGCTCATAGCTTCGTAGATAAAAAAAGAACCTGCAATTTCTTTTGTTTCCAAAAACATCTCATAGCCCTCTTTTGAATTTGGGTAGCCGGGGGTAGGCTGCTTGGATTGTTCCCACACATCTACCGATTGCCTTGCATAAGAGGAGTCGCCAGCAAGATTGTTTATAACAACCAAGTCAGCAATTTTACCTAAGTAATTGGTTAAAAGAATGGTTTCATCTTTTTTGTTTATTTTAAAATTTGTATGTAAATTTTTTGTAGCAATGCTGCTGTTTTTACCTGAACAAAAGACAACTCGATAGCCGCCAGGCTCCAATACTATATTGGGGAATTGCCAAAGAAATGGATTACTTTCATCGTCAGACAAGAAGTAATCAGACAAAAGGATGTTTTCGTCACTACAATTATATATTTCGACCCAGTCAGGGTAATCGCCAAACTCATCCTTCATAAAAGAGATATTTTCAGCCATAACCTCACTTATGTATAAGCTTGGGCTTTCCATCATTTTGCTTGCCTTAAAAGCTTCAACACCAGCATCGGAGTTTTGAAATCCAGGCGTAGGCTGTTGAAATTGAATCCATGTATTAGGGGAATCAAAGCTTCTGCCATAGGAAAGGTCATATCCATTTTCCGGAACATTAATTTCTTCAATAACATGCCCGCTTGGATCGATAAGAAAAAGTCTTTCACCCTTTGAGTTCAATTTAAAATTTGTATGTATCTGATTATTATTGACTGTATCCTTGCCCGATGCAAAAACAACGAGAAATTCATTGGGTTGTATTTCGTAATAGGGAAAAACCCATTTTTCTGGTTCAGTGAGATTATCCGATAGGCCGTAGCCTTCAAGGTTTATGACGGCATCACCTTTATTTATTATTTCAATCCAATCAGATGATTGACCATCGAAATCCATCAAGGTTGATTTATTAGAGATCATAATTTCATTAATGGAAATCATGTTATTAGCTGAATAGACGGGGAGAGCCTGTTGTATTTGATTAAATTGGATAGTAAATATTATAATTAATGATAGCAAAATAATTAGTAAAAAAACATTTTTCGTCATATTGGATCCAGCTTCTTCCTACTACTTAATGGTTAAATATATTAATTATAATAGCACACTACAATATTTATCTCAATTAGAGCTTTAGTGAAAATGTTTATAGCGTTACCGTTCACAGTAACGGGCGGGATATAGCTGTGCACTAACAAAAAACTACGCTTCATTTTGCTAATGTTTTCATTATATTGCACAGAGATATCTCAAAATATTAATGGTGTTAATAGTATCTTTTTTGTTTCATCATACTGCTTGGATAATATCTCTATGAATTCTACCACCCTTTCATCTTTTAAAAGGGGTGGGAAGGTCTTGTAGAGTTTATCTATAAATTTATCTTCTATAGTATATTTGTCAGGTTCTAAGGCTATGGGACAAATGGTCACGCTTGCTAGGTCAATTCTAAAATCCACTCTATCATGCTCATTAATATAAGGCATCAAGGGAAAAATCCTACATGATAAAGGGCGTTCATGTCTAGGGCAAGTGCCTTTGCACACTAATAGCTTTACACTGTACCCATCCGACAGTGTAAAGTTTGCATCCTTAATGTGGCACCAATCCTTATCTAAATATAGATATTCTTCACCGGGAAAAAGCCACATTCCATCATCGTCCGAACCTGAGCAGCATATCTCATCACACAATTTTCCACAGTCAATAAGCAGTGGAGTTGCATTGCCCAATCTTTTAAATACCTTTTTATAAAGGCGCTCATATTTTTTTATTTTTTGTGGCTTTAAAACTTCCACTTTGCTCTTCATATATTATTCCATCCTATTGTGTACACATTATATGTTACAGTTCACACTCGCACATACCTTAGCTGTCATCCAAGGGTATCCGAGCCAATGATTGTCATTCCGAGCTTGCCGAGGAATCTTACGCTAAAAATAAAGATTCCTCACTACGTTCGGAATGACAACGAGGTGTTACGTTCGGAATGACAACGAGGTGTTGTGTGAACTGTAACCGAAGCATGCCCCCGAGATGGGTAAGCTTCATTCCGCTAATGTTTTCCTTATATTGCACATCTATATCTCAAAAGACTAAGGGAATGAGCAGTAACCATAATAAAAGCCAACTTTGCAATATGTGGCGCTGAGTTTTCTAACATAAGTGCAATATAATGTGATTTTTCACCAACAAGCCTTACAGATATATGTAG